>DAOVAK010000458.1 GCA_030671095.1 Deltaproteobacteria bacterium
TGATTGTGTCCCTTTTTTACGGCCTCAACGAGTTTATCCACAATATGTTTGGGCGTGGGTATATCTGGGTTTCCCATGCCCATGTCTATGATGTCCTCGCCCTTGCGCCTTAAATCCATCTTGAGCGTATCAACGACCCTAAAGACGTAGGGAGGTAAACGATTCATTCTCCTGAACTCTTGCATGACGCTCTTCTCCTTCCGGAATTGTGGGAAGTTCAATGAACAAAACCTATTCTTTTACATTATAGAACAGACTTCGTCAAATCTTCAAATGTTCCCTGATCCCCCATCAAGGCATCATCTCTTCGCCGAGACCGCGTCGCAATCTGACAAAACTGTCATTTCCCGCCAAAGGCGTCGGGATCTTCGACCGGGCGAGCCCCGCAAGCCTGCCCCGTACCCGATACGGGGGTGGGCGAGACCCGTGGTTCGACAGGCTCACCACCCTGAGCGAAGTCGAAGGGGAATCCAGGAACCTCGCGGAAAATCAAATCATTCTGGATCTCCCGCCGACTTCGGCGGGGGATGACGAATTGTGACACAGTCTCGGTCGGTGAGGCTTGTTTGCGATTTGAGACTACAAATCCAATGGTTTGGCCAGAATGGAATCGACCATATCTTTTAGATGGCGGTTTTCGGGCTGTAAAAGCTCTGGATCAGAATCGATCAGTCCATATGCCTCTCGTTTAGCCGCTAACAGAAGTTCCGACTCCCTCACCATTTCCGTGAGATCCAGTTCTCCCATTCCCGCCTGCCTCGTTCCTGTCAACTCTCCATGCCCCCTCAATGCAAGATCCTTCTTAGCGATCTCAAAACCATCATGGCTTTCAACCAGGATTTTAAGTCTGGATTTGCTCCGCTCAGGGAGGTTGCTGGATGCCATCAACAAACAGAGTCCTCTTTCCTTTCCTCTGCCTACCCGTCCCCTCAACTGGTGCAATTGCGCCAACCCAAAACGCTCAGGATGCTCAATGACCATGACCGTGGCCCTAGGGACATGAACGCCCACCTCTATGACTGTGGTCCCTACCAGGAGATGGATCAGTCCCTTACGAAAGTGATTCATCACCGCTTCTCTTTCATCTGTAGAGAGACGGCCATGGACCAATCCAATCCTGAATGGAGGAGACAGGATTTTCTTCAGTTGTTCAGCCATCTCCAGTGCATTTTTTAGGTCCATATCTTCCGAGCCTTCAATGACAGGGCATATGACAAAGGCTTGCTGCCCTGCTGACATCCTCTGCTTCAATGTCTCGAACACTCTCCTCTTCGCACTTTCGGTCACCAGGTGTGTGATCACCGGCTTACGACCCTCGGGAAATTCTTCTATAAAGGAAAGATCCATGTCTCCATAAAAGCGAATAGCCAGGGTTCTGGGAATAGGCGTGGCCGTCATGACAAGGATGTGGGGATTTTCGCCTTTTCGGTCCATTGAAGCACGGTCTCTTACGCCAAAGCGTTGCTGCTCATCAATGATGACCAGACCCAATCTCGCAAATCGAAGTCCTTTTTGTATGAGGGATTGAGTCCCGATCACCAGATTATACTTTTCATTCCAGATTTTCTCATAAATGTCTTTGCGCTCAGACTTTTTCAGTTTCCCCGTCAAGAGAACAGGTCGGAATGCCATCTTCGGCGCAAGGTCTAAGAAGTATTCAAAATGTTGATTGGCCAGTTCCTGTGTAGGAACCATTATGGCCACTTGGTGGTTGTTGCGGATGCTGATATGAGCGGCCACTGCAGCAATCACGGTTTTGCCGCATCCCACGTCTCCCAAAAGCAATCGATTCATGCATTTGCCAGTGGTGAAATCTGTAACCATATCTTCTATGGCCCTCATTTGATGAGAAGTCAGGCTGAAGGAGAAGAATTTTTTCAAGTCATCCCTCAGGCGGGAAGGTATGGAGAAGGTCGGGCTTGTCCTTGTCTCTTTGAATCTCTTCCTGAAAGCCATCGTCAACATGACCAGAAAGAACCGGTCAAAAATAAGCCTTCTATGGAACGGGGTGTCAAATTGGTTCAGTTCATCAAAGGAGGATTCCTCAGAAGGGAAATGGGCCTGTTTCAACGCCCCGGCGAGATGGGGAAGGCCTAGGCGGCTTGTGATTTCTTCGGGAACGGGATCGACCAGGGCGGTCAGATGCTCATCCAGTGCCCTTCTAATCATTGACCTCAAAAGATTTGCTGAGATCCCTGGAACGGCGGAATACACAGGATAGAACCCTAGTCCCTCTTCCTCGGATGGAGCGCCATCTGCATCGAGGAGGATAATCTCGGGATGGACCATCTGTCTCTGCCCCCTATGTATTTGGATACGACCATAGGCGAGGAGTTCCAGACCGGGGGTGGCATATTTGGCCAGGTGGGGTTTCTTGTATTGAAACCAGAGGAGGTTCAACCGGCTTTCTTTGTCCCGTAGAACGACCTTGAACAGCCTTTTGCGGCTTGGATAGAATCTCTCTTCTCTCCCAGAGACGACGGTGCCCTTGACCAAGACAGGGAGTCCCTCCTCAGCCTTGCTTATGGGGGAGATTTGCGTGCGGTCTTCATAGCGGAAAGGGATGAAAAACAGCAAATCAAGAACCGTGTGGAGCCCTTTCTGGGCCAGAAATGTGGCCCTTTTGGGTCCGACGCCTTTAAGACGAGTCAGAGGTAGGGTGAGTTTTTGGATCTGTCTCAAGGGCGCATCTTTTTTGGCAATCATCAAAACTCTTTAGCAATTCATATTTGATTAATCTTTCCATCCGTGGATACCTATGAGATCAACAAAACGACATCCGCCGAGGTTTTTCTGCCTGAACTGATCTCTTCTCCTGACAATCTTAATCAATTCCTGGCTGAACTTGTCGCCAATGGGAATGATCATTCGGCCACCTTCAGCAAGCTGTTGGCACAAGGGTTCAGGGGCCCTCGGTGCACCAGCTGTGACCATGATGGCATCGTAAGGCTCATATTCTTTCCATCCGAGGGTCCCATCAAAGGCACTGAATAGGACATTCGCATAACCCAATTCGTCAAGCAGCCCCCTCGCTTTTTCCATGAGCGGTCTAACTCTTTCGACGGTGTAGACTTTCACCGATAATTCGGCCAGGATGGCTGTCTGGTATCCACTGCCCGTTCCTATTTCCAGGGTCTTCTCTTTGCCCGTAAGCTCAAGGGCTTGTGTCATGAGGGCTACGATGTAAGGTTGGGATATGGTCTGCTGATGCCCGATGGGCAGAGGATGATCATTATAGGCCTCTCCCACCAAGGCCTCTTCCACGAAGAGGTGCCGAGGGATCTTTCCCATGGCCTTCAACACCCCTGGGTCCGTTATGCCACGTGGCATAAGCTGATCCTTAACCATCCGCTCTCTCGCTATGCGATAATCGTGGGGCATTA
>DAOVAK010000833.1 GCA_030671095.1 Deltaproteobacteria bacterium
GTATCGTCCAATTGGCCCAAAATTTCCACGTCCTGGCTCAATAGACCGATCTCTTCGTGGGCCTCCCTAAGCGCCGTCTCCTCGAGACTACCATCCTCTTCCTCTACACCACCTCCGGGGAAGGATATCTGCCCCTTATGGTTTTCCACCGTGTGGGTCCTTTGTGTGAAAAGGACCCTATATTCGCCGTTTGCACTAAAAATGGGGAACAATACAGCCGCATGGATATAACTAGATTTCTCATCCGGTATGCGCCTGGGAGACCTGGCACTTAAGACCTCTTTAATAATTTCACACAAATCTTTTTGGTTCATCGTTTCAACTCAGTTAACTACCACTCCTTGAAGGGATGAATTAATTGCCGCCCCTAAAAAGGGGCTTATATATCTCACAGAGCGCTCAGAGCCACAGAGGCAACTCAAGCCCGATTGCTTATTATGCCTGCAGTGCAGGCCTCAATCCCTGTTATGGGATTGAGAATTGGGAAGAGGTCTGAAGGAAGAAAAGAAATTTTTCATTTCTGCCTTCAGACCTCTTCCCAATCATGCTAAGCAATCAAATCCTTCAATATAAATCTCCGTGATCTCCGCGGGCTCTAGCGATCCTGAGCAGATGCGAAGGGGAGCGGGCGAGAGGCAGGTTTTGGCTATTCAACCCCATAGGTTTCAAGATAATCATCAAACTCCAACTTTGTCTTTTCATCCATAGGTCCGGGCTTCCCCTCAATCAAAACGGGCACCTTCTCGTCATACAAATACTCCACAACCTGACGTATTCCTGACACAGCATAGACGGTTATGCCCGTCTTGGAAACAAAGCTCTGGATGGCATTTTCTCCCTTCTGATCCAGAACCACGTGACCTTCACCGTCGTAGACTGCTCTGGTTTGCTCCCTATCTATGGCTATGCCGATACCGACCACTTCGATGCCCATATCCCCGGCCTCCGCCGCCATTTCCACCCTTTCCAGAAGATCATATTTCGTTCCCATGGAGGTGGCCACATCATCAACCACGAAGACGCGACAACCATCAAAAAAGGTCCGGTTAACGAACAGGTTGCCTGCTTTGCCTGCTTCCCCATGGGTTTTGGCCTCTTTACGATCGTATTCAAAGAGGAGATCACATCCGTGATGGGTATAGAGTGCAATGGCAGTGGCCTGGGCGATGGCACTTCCTTTATAGGAAGGGCCCAAGATGATATCCGTGTCGTTCACGATACCTCGGTCTACGATCATTTCAGCAAAATAAGAGCCCAACTCCATGCTCAAGCGGCCCGTCCTGAACATCCCTATGTTGACGAAGTATGGGGTGGGCCGGCCATCTTTCAAAACAAGGTTCCTGTCAAAGAATAGGGCCCCTGTTTCGGCCAACGTTATAGCAAGGCGTTTTTTATAGTCTTCCATGGGAGCGATTCTAAACCAATTGTTCCTTTGCTTCAATAGTAAAGATTGGAGTGATGGAGTGATGGAGTGATGGAGTGATGGAGTAATGGAGTAAAAAGTGAAATCGGAAGTCGGATTTCGCAATGTGGGAG
>DAOVAK010000318.1 GCA_030671095.1 Deltaproteobacteria bacterium
CATGGTTTTTGGCACCTCCAGAGAACCCCGCTCAGCCCATCAAGAGTTTTTGCACGGCTGTTTGAAAGGGCTAAAATGTTGCGAGTAATGGAGTAATGGAATGATGGGTTTGAAGGTATTATTGGTAATTGTCCGCAATTAAATGGTTTTTCCCCTCTTTTGCCACCACCATTCCAATATTCCCTGGCCCAGACCTGGTTTGCTGAGCTTCTCTTATGGAAGAGCCAAACATGTAAGAGCGGTCATGTTGATTTCCTGTTCAATTCACGTCGCGCCAGGGCGGGCCACCATTCCATTATTCCATAGGGATGGCGCAAATAGAATGGCATGAGATTGCCGATAATTTCATTTAGTTGCATAATTTCCGAGACGTTGAACTGATTGAGATACGAAATGGCTGTTGTCGATGTATATAACCTTCATGGTAAGAAAACTTCTCAGATGGAGTTAAACGAGGACGTTTTCAACACGCCCATCAAGGCACACGTTATCCATCAGGTGGTGGTGAGCCAGCACTTAAATCGAAGATCCGGAAGTGCCTCCACGAAAAGCCGATCGGAGGTGAGAAGTTCAGGAACAAAACTTTGGCGCCAAAAAGGAACGGGCAGGGCAAGGGTCGGTCAGGCCTCATCACCCACCAGGAGGGGTGGGGGAGTCGCCTTTGGACCAGCGCCGCGCAAGTATGTTCGTAAAGTACCCAAAAAGGTGAGACGGTCCGCCCTGCGTATGGCACTGACAGATAAGTATCAGACGGATCGCCTGATCGTGGTCAGCGGTTTTGATCTCCCCGAGATAAAGACCAGGGATTTTGTGGAGGCGATGGAGAATTTCCATGTGGATCGGGCATTGATTGTGACCAACGAGAAAAATGAGGTTCTCGAAAAATCCTCTAAGAATGTGCCCTGGGTGAAGGTGATGAGATATCAAGGACTCAATGTCTATGATGTCTTAAGGCATGAGCACCTTTTCTTGGATCAGTCTGCCATTAGTATGATTGAGGAGGCATTGCTTTCCTAATGGATATATACAAGGTGATCAAAGCAGCGCACATCACGGAAAAGGGGACTCTCCAAAAAGAGCTCCAGAACCAAATCGCACTCAAAGTGGACAGAAAGGCGAACAAGGTGGAGATCAGGCGTGCTGTAGAGACCCTATTCAAGACCAAGGTGGTAGATGTGAAAACCATGAATATGAAAGGGAAGCGCCGCAGGGCTGGGAGGAACGTTGGGAAAAAAGCTGACTGGAAAAAGGCAATTGTGAAATTGGCAGCAGGGGAGAACGTAGAGTTCTTCGAGGGAACGTAAGAGGAATTGGAGTAATGGAGTGTTGGAGTAATGGGGAAAGAAGAATTAAGGTCTTTTTCATCACTCCAGTACTCTCTCCGAGGCGTAGGCTCTCCGAGCCGGAGGCCAACACTCCATCACTCCAAGGATCTGCTCAGTTGGGAATTACTTTGTTTCTTTGCAGTGAACATCATATACGAGACGATTTGTTACAGAGAGTGTAATGGCCATTAAGAAGCATAAGCCCACCTCACCAGGACGGAGATTTCAGACGGGCTCCACCTTTGAGGAGATTACCCGCAAGAAGCCTGAGAAGAGCCTGCTGAGGCCATTGAAGAAGGCAGGTGGGAGAAACGCTCTCGGAAGAATAACAAGCAGGCACAGGGGCGGTGGTCATAAACGGTCTTACAGGGTTATTGATTTTAAGCGGGAGAAGGATGGCGTCCCGGCTAAGGTTGCATCCATTGAATATGATCCCAATCGTTCAGCGCGTATTGCGCTCCTTCACTATGCGGATGGCGAGAAGCGCTATATTTTGGCCCCATCGGGACTTCAGGTGGGAGATAAGGTCCTATCAGGCCTAGGGGCAGAGATAAGAACAGGAAATGCGCTGCTCTTAAGGGACATACCTTTGGGGACTCAGATTCACAATATTGAACTGAACGTGGGGCACGGCGGACAGATTGTACGTAGTGCCGGGGGCTACGCCCAACTGATGGCGAAAGAGGGGAAATATGCCCAAGTGAAGCTCCCATCAGGTGAGGTTCGAATGGTATCCCTGGGCTGTAAGGCGACAATTGGCCAAGTTGGACATCTGGAGCATGAGAACATAAGCCTGGGCAAGGCTGGAAGGGCACGATGGAGAGGGAGAAGGCCACATGTGCGAGGCGTGGCCATGAACCCTGTGGATCATCCCCACGGGGGTGGTGAAGGAAAATCCTCAGGAGGCCGTCACCCGGTTACACCCTGGGGCGTGCCCACCAAAGGCTATAAAACGAGAAGGGTGAAAAAGGCAAGCGACAAGCTCATCGTCAAGAGAAGAAAGTAATAAAACTTGGAGTATTGGAGGAACGGAGTATTGGAGTGATGGATGCATAGGAGGTAAAGGATTTATTTCCGCTTTTGACAAACAGTACTCCACAACTCCAGTGCTCCAGTACTCCAATACTCCATCACTCCATGAGGATTAAGGAGGAGAAAATTTGCCGCGATCATTGAAAAAGGGGCCTTTTGTTGATGATCACCTTTTGAAGAAAGTCATGCAGGCGAGGGAAACCCGAAGTACGAAGATTATTAAAACCTGGTCTAGAAGATCAACTATACTTCCGGAATTTGTGGGTCATACATTCGCCGTTCATAACGGAAAGAAGTTTTTACCCGTGTTTGTAACCGAAGATATGGTGGGGCAGAAGCTGGGCGAATTTGCACCGACCAGAGTTTTTTATAGCCATGCTGGAGACAAGAAATCACGGTTAAGAGGGGCTAAGAAATAATGGAAGCTAAGGCCGTGGGCAAATACATAAGGATCTCTCCTCGAAAAGTGAGATTGATTATGGATCAAATAAGAGGGAAGAAAGTGGAGGAAGCATTGAATATGCTCTCTTTTGCGCCGCAAAAGGGCGCCTTTGTTTTGAAAAAACTGATCAACTCTGCGGTGGCTAATGCGGAGCAGAATTTAAATATGGATGTGGACAAACTCTATATTAAACGCGTATTTGCGGACGAAGGCCCCTCTTTGAAAAGGTTTCGGGCTCGTGCCATGGGTCGCGCCACGAGGATCAGGAAAAGGACGAGCCATCTGACCGTTATCTTAGATGCAGGATAAATTGCATATAGGGTCTAACCGATTCTTGATGGAAAGATTGTTGCGGATAATACATCTAATGGAGGTGAGAATTGGGACAAAAGGTTAATCCGATCGGGTTTAGGTTGGGGATCCATAGAAATTGGGATTCAAGATGGTTTGCCGGAAGAGAATACAGTGATTTTGTGCTGGAGGATCACAATATAAGGAAATTCTTGAAGAGGCGGCTCTTTCAGGCTGGCGTCTCCAGGATCGAGATTGAGAGGGCGGCCAACAAAATAAGGATCAAGATCCATACGGCTAGGCCCGGTCTGGTCATTGGTAAGAAGGGCGTCGAGATTGAGAATCTGAAAAAGGAGTTGGAGAAGAAGATAAATAGGGAAACGATGATAGACATTCAGGAGGTGAGAAAACCTGAAGTCGATGCCCAATTGGTAGCCGAGAATGTGGCATTGCAGCTCGTTCGGAGAATCTCCTTTCGACGGGCCATGAAAAAAGCTGTCGGCTCAGCGCTGCGTTTTGGTGCGCTGGGGATTAAGATAGGTTGTAGCGGTCGTTTGGGTGGTGCCGAAATGGCGCGTCGTGAATGGTATCGAAAAGGTCGGGTTCCTCTTCACACCATAAGGGCCGATATAGACTACGGCTTTGCTGAGGCCTTTACCACTTACGGCGTGGTGGGGGTAAAGGTCACACTTTTTAAGGGTGAAATTCTACCCGACAAAAAAGGTTAAAAAGACTTATGCTGAGTCCCAAAAAGATCAAATACCGGAAAAAACAAAAGGGCCGAATGAGGGGCAAGGCGTTCAGCAAGGGGGGTACTCTGGAGTTCGGCGATTACGGTTTGCAGGCCTTGGAATGTGGCATTATGACGGCCCAACAGATTGAAGCGGCACGGGTTGCTATCACAAGACACGTAAAACGTGGCGGCAAGATCTGGATTCGCGTATTTCCGGACAAGCCTGTTACCAAGAAACCCGCAGAAACAAGAATGGGAAAAGGTAAAGGCGCCCCTGAAGGCTGGGTGGCTGTGGTTAAGCCAGGAAGAATATTGTATGAGATGGAAGGTGTGGGAGAAAGTGTAGCAGCAGAGGCCTTCAGACTGGCGGGTCACAAGCTCCCATTCTCCACAAGATTCGTGAGCAGGAGATCGTAAAGGTGAAGGCAAAAGAACTGCGTGGGTTAAGTGTGGAAGAATTGAGGGAAAGAGAGGGAGAGCTGAAACAGGAATTCTTCAACTTGAGAATTCAGAAGGCGACAGGACAGCTTGGCAATACGGCTATCCTTGGGAAGACAAAAAGGGACCTGGCTCGCGTCAAAACGCTGCTAAGAGAGTCGGAA
>DAOVAK010000832.1 GCA_030671095.1 Deltaproteobacteria bacterium
AATGAGCCCGGCAATGATGATCAGACCCTTTTCCCGGGCCATTCCCACAACCCTTTCAAGAATTTGATCCGGTAACACATCACTGTAGACTTTGGTAGGATCACTAAGAACGTACCCGGTTATGGAAAGCTCGGGAAAGCAAATGAGGTGTGCCCCCAAATCTGACGCCTTTGACACGAATGCTTCTGTCCGATCCAGATTTCTCTCTATTTCACCCGTTTCAGAATTCATAGAAACCGCAGCAATCTTGAGATTCCTCATCCTCTCCTCATCGTACGCTATGCTCACTTTGGGTCGCTATTCTGCCGAAGCGCCCTTTTTTGCCACGATAATATACTTATCAAATTCCCATGGTTCTCCATTGTCAGCCGTGTCAAACCTCTTTCCAGGGAATTTGTTTCTCCCATTACAAACAATATCATAAGCCTACGTTCAGCACACTGGGATTTTCGCACAATTTAATAGCGCACTTGGGTAAATACTCGCTCAGCATCTTCACCCATCTTATTTCTGGCGTATAATCTGTTTCGAATTGTGATTCTGGATTCATGTTCAATCATTGAGTGAACGACCATTAAAAGCCATACTGCCCTGGAAGAGACCTGTTTTCGATGATATTGGACCCGAAGGATATTCATTCCAACGTCACTCCCGCGAAGCCTGTCCCCGTGAAGACGGGGAGCGGGAGTCCAGAGCTTCGGTGTCCTGGATTCCCACGCGGGAATAACTGCCATAAACTCGAGTGTTTGAAAAACCCCGGAAACATCAGATATAACTTACAACCAAATCCCCAACCTCCTTCGTCCCATAACCCATCTTCCCTGCTTCCAGGCTTTCGAGATCGTTCTTTACCACCTTCTTGATCGCCTCGAGGAGAACCCCGGCCGCCTCTTCCTCTCCCAAGTAATCCAGCATCATCTGCGCAGCAGATATGGCTCCCAGCGGGTTAATCATGTTTAGCCCCGTGTACTTTGGCGCAGAGCCCCCTATGGGCTCAAACATTGATGTACCCTCAGGATTGATATTTCCACCGGCAGCAATCCCAAGTCCACCTTGGATAATGGCACCGATATCAGTGATGATATCCCCAAACATGTTGTTCGTCACGATGACATCGAATTGTTCTGGATTCTTGATCATCCACATGCAGAGGGCATCAACATGTTGATAGCCTGTTGCAACCTCCGGATAGTCCTTATGCACTTCTTCAAAACTCCTCTGCCAAAGATCCGACTCATAGGTAAGAACGTTGCTTTTTCCGCACAATGTGAGAAGCCTCTTCTTGTTTCTACTTTTGCAGGTGTCAAAGGCATAACGGATACAGCGTTCCACCCCTTTTCTTGTATTAATGGATTCCTGAATCGCCATCTCATCCGCACTTCCCCTTTTAAAAAACCCACCGCTGCCCGCATATAGCCCTTCTGTATTTTCCCGGACAACGACAAAATCAATATCCTCAGGACCTTTATCCTTGAGGGGCGTGTCCACGCCGGGTAAAAGAACAACCGGCCTTAGGTTGATGTAGAGATCCAACTCA
>DAOVAK010000630.1 GCA_030671095.1 Deltaproteobacteria bacterium
ACGATGACTTCCATTAAGTTTCCATCTTCATCACAACACCGGGCAATCGCCTCAAGCGCACGCTCTGCCTCCAGGGCGTTTCGCTCCTTCTTGATCCTTTCTATCTTTTCTTGCTGAATCTGAAGCGTCTCTGGAACCTGGAAGAGCTCTGTAGGAAGTTTTTCGTCCTCTATCTGATAGCAATTCATACCCACTATCGGCATTTCTCCGGACTCAATGGCCGTTTGGTATTTGTATGCGGAATCTGAAATATCTCGGTGTATCCAGCCCGTTTCTACGGCCTTTACAATCCCTCCCATTTGATCAATTCTTTCCAAAAGGGCGGCGATCTTCTCCTCAAGTTGGTTGGTCAAAGACTCTACAAAATAAGATCCTCCAAGAGGATCTATGGTGTGGGTCACTCGGGTCTCAAGCTGTAAGATCTGCTGTGTCCTAAGGGCGGTAAGTGAAGAGAGCTCAGTGGGCGTACAGAGCGCTTCATCATACGCATCCACGTGGACGGATTGTGCGCCTCCCAGTATGGCCGAGAGAGCCTGATAGCCAGCTCGAGCGATGTTGTTCAAGGGCTGCTGTGCGGTCAGGGAAACACCGGATGTCTGGACATGGAATCTCAGCGAGTGAGAGCGGGGATTAGCGGCCTTGAACCGTTTTTTCATCAATCTGGCCCACAATCTTCTGGCGGCCCTGTACTTGGCGATCTCCTCAAAAAAGTCGCTGTGAGCAGAGAAAAAAAAGCTGAGCCTTGGGGCAAAGCTGTCCACATGGAGACCGCGCCTTATAAGTTCCTCTGAACACCCCACAGCATTGGCGATCACAAAGGCCACTTCTTGAATGGCAGTGCATCCCGCCTCCCGATAATTGTAACCGGCGAAGCTTATGGGGTTCCACCTGGGAGCGTACTTTGCACAGTATTCAATCGCGTCACAGCTCAGCTTAAAGGAAAATTTTGGCGGTAAGACCTCCGGGGCAATGCAAATGGTTGTCTCCATCAAGAAATCATTCTGATTCGTACCCATAAGTGCCTCTAAAGGTATACCACGGGCCTGTGCATTCGCAAAATACATGGATTGAACGGCGATATTGCAGATGGGGTGAGACGTGACCAAAGAGCTACTAATTTTCTCGATCGGTATACCTTCGAACAAAATACGCATGTCTTCCAAAGTGTCGACGGCCACTCCGCCCCGGCCCACATCGGCGTAGACATTTGGATCCGTGGAATCATATCCCCGGAGGGTTGGATAATCAAAAACCGCGTTTATCCCGGTGGCCCCTTGACCGAGGAGAAACTTGTATCTTTTGTTGGTCTGTTCGGGCGGTCCGAAGCCGGCCAGTTGCCGGAGGGTCCAGGTTCGCCCCCGATACATGGTCGGATGAATGCCTCGCACATAGGGTTCCTCTCCCGGGAAGCCCAAATCCTGCAGGTAGTCCATATGGGAAATGTCCTCCGGGGTATACAAAGGCTTAATGGGCAACCCGGAGAGTGTGTTGAATCCCTTCTCTTGGCCCTTTTCAGCCTGGCCAATTTTATCCTGCCAGTCCTCTGTTTCTTGACTGATCTTCTCAATGGCTCGGCTGTTCCATAGTTTTGACATCCTCTTCCTCCTTCAAATCTCTTGCAGTATTCTTAAAATCTCTGCATCCAGTTCATCATTATCAAAAGAGAATGAAACGGTCCCATGGTCAACATCAAATGATGTGAGACTGCAATCGTAATCCTCTGCAACCTCTTCCAATAATCTTCTGAACTCGACCACTTCAGGGTGATCCAGGCTGTCCACATCCTCTGAAAATAGATCCACTTCAATGATTCCCATGAGCTTGGCCTTGTCGGCTTGCTATACGCGATGGCTCAGAAGCAAAATGACTGCAACCGATCCGTTGCATGCCTAAAATCAGATCTCAAGTGTAACCTGCTCCTGTGAAGCCCGGTGCATAGCGACGAAAATAAACGAGCCGATTACCAGAATAAGGGTCCCCATAATAAAAACCATACTAAATGAGGAGAGGTCAATAATAACGCCTGCAAGCAATGGGCCTATCAGCATACCAAGACTGTGGGCCATGGCGAGCAGGCCCATGATGGAGCCCATCGCCTCTAGTCTCCTGCCCTCGATCACACCCAATGCCATGAGGGGAGGAAAGGCGATGCCGCCTGCCAGACCAAACAACCCACTGGCCAGAAAAAGTTCTCCAAATGTGCTGGCGGCTTGTACAAGGAAGAGGGAAACAGCGCCCAAGATCCCTCCGAGTCCGATTAGCAGTTTCTTGCTGAATCTGTCCGCAAGGAATCCCATAGGCACCTGGAAAACACCGCTCACCAGGACACTTATCATGACTAGAAATCCGATGGAGGAACTGCTTAGATGGAATCGAGTACTGGCTAACAGGGGGAGAAATGCCCATATGAAGCCTATGCCGGTCGTAAAGCAGAAACGGAATATGAAAAGAGAAAAAACGGCTGGTTCTTTAATGAGACGGAGATAGCGGATTGGCTTTTTGGGCCTAGAGGCCTGTCTTCCTTCATCGCCCTTTTCAG
>DAOVAK010000279.1 GCA_030671095.1 Deltaproteobacteria bacterium
TTTTCAAAGGAAAGGAGGTTATAGCTATGTCAGGGGAATTGGTGAAATTGTTATCAGATTTGAAGGAACCAGAGGCCTTAGAATTCGTTGAGAAGGCTCTGGAAAGGGGGGGCGATCCCGCGGAGCTTTTGGGGGAGGCCAAGGAAGGCATGAATATCGTGGGCCAAAGATTTGCCAATGATGAGTATTTCATCCCGGACCTCGTTTTTTCCGGGGAGATCCTCAAGGGCATCGTCAATATACTTGAGCCCCATCTCAAGAAAGGTGAAGAGGCAGCACGCCTGGGAAAGGTCATTATCGGGACAGTGGAAGGGGATATCCATGACATTGGGAAGGATCTTGTCGTCTTTATGCTCGATGTCAGTGGATTTGAGGTCACGGACCTGGGCATTGATGTCCCGGTGCAGAAATTCGTGGATGCGATTGAAGAGACCGGCAGCACGGTGGTCGGACTGAGCGGGTTCCTCACCTTGGCATTTGATTCCATGAAGGAGACCGTCGAGGCGATCGACAAAGCCGCACTCCGGGGCCAGGTAAAAATCATGATTGGAGGTGGCCAGGTTGACGATTATGTCAAGAACTATACCGGGGCGGATGCCTATGGAAAGGACGCCATGGAGGCCGTTACATTGACCAAAGAATGGATAGGAGGGTAAGGCAATGGAAAAGAAATGGGAAGAGAGGAGGGAGGCAAGATTTGAAACCTGGCTTTCCGCGGAAGGCGTTGAGTTTCAAAACCCGGAAGCTGAAGCCACCTATAAAACAAACATAATGAGATTTAAGGATGTCCTTCAGTTAAAACAGCCGGACAGGGTGCCGGTGCTCATTCTTGCCACCTTCATGGCAGCGGACCTCTACGGTGTGGCACCCCATGATGTCATGTATGACTATGAAAAATTGAAATCCACCTATAGGAAATTTCTGGTGGATTACAAGCCTGACTTTTATGTTAGCCCTGCCCTGGTCGGCGCAGGTAAAATTTTCGAGATCCTCGACTACAAGCAATACAAGTGGCCCGGCCACGGGGTCTCTGAAGATTCGGTCTATCAATGCATTGAAGGTGAATACATGATGGCGGAGGATTACCAGGCCCTTATCGACGACCCCTCGGATTTCTGGCTGAGGACCTATCTGCCCCGCGTCTTCGGAGCCCTGGAACCTTTGCAACATATCCCTCCTTTTACGGAGCTATGGGAAATGCCTGTGATCTGCGGAAATCTGATTCCGTTGGGCACACCGGATGTCCAGAATGCACTGAACGCATTGCTGGAGGCGGGGCGTGAAGCGTTCGCATGGGAAAA
This sequence comes from Deltaproteobacteria bacterium, assembly GCA_030671095.1. The sequence goes on from DAOVAK010000279.1 coordinate 1,302, forward strand.
ATATATTACGGGCTTTGAAATGGAAGCCAGGAGCATGGGTTTTGTCAACGGGGCGGGCGGCATAGCAAAAGCGCCCTTCGATATCCTTTCCGATACCCTGAGAGGCACACGGGGCTTGATGCTCGACATGTACAGACAGCCGGACATGGTTTTGAAGGCCGTAGAAAGAATTACCCCCTTGGTAATCAAACAGGGAGTGGGCGGCGCCACCTTTCAGGGGAACCCGGTCGTGTTTATCCCCCTGCACAAGGGGGCTGACGGGTTCATGTCCGATGAGCAGTTCAAGACATTCTACTGGCCCGGCCTTAAAGCGCTCATCCTCGGGCTGGCCAGCGAGGGATGTGTGCCCTTTCTGTTTTGCGAGGGATCTTACAACTCAAGGCTTGAGTATCTGAAGGAACTCCCCAAAAGCTGTTGCTTTTGGGTATTCGATCGCACGGACATGGCCAGGGCAAAGGAACTCCTCGGGGATACCCTCTGCATTGGCGGGAATGTTCCGGCTGGATTGATCCTCACCGGTACTGCTGAGCAAGTGAAGGCGCGCTGCAAGAACCTTATCGATGTGGCGGGAAAAGGCGGAGGCTACATCATGGCCATGGGGTGCGCCATGGATCAAGGAAAACCGGACACCGTACATGCCATGATCGATTTCACAAAGGAATACGGCGTTTACAAATAAATACCCCCGGGCTTACGCGTGGGGTCCCCTAACGATCGTTGATAGAGACATGGGTGGTAATCGGATAGAATTTCAGCCTATTGGCAGGCGGGGAACATGCCCTGAAGGGGAAACCCTTCTGGACTGCGCACGTCGTTTGGGTGTTGAGCTGGTCAGTCTCTGCGGCGGCACGGGGAAATGTAAAGGCTGCAAGTTAAGGGTTATGGAAGGAAGCCTATCTGAAATAACCTCTGTCCAGCAAGAGGCCTTTACCCAAGAGGAACTGCAGAGCGGCTGGCGTCTCGCCTGCCAGACCTATCCAAAAAGCGATTGCAGGGTAAATGTGCCGCCCGAATCCGTAAGTACGCAGCAGCGCCTCCAGGTTGAGGGCCGGGAAATAGATGTTCCGCTCGACTCCCCGATTAAGTCTCTTGTCTGCCAACTTGAACCCCCCTCTTTAACGAACCCTGTGGCAGATGCGGAGAACCTGCTCGAAGAGATAGGCGCTCCCGGCCCTACACATTTGGATATCCACCTCCTGAGGGACCTATCTACGCGGCTACGGGAATGGAATTGGACCTTAACGGCGCACATTCGAGACCAGGAACTGGTCGCTGTCAGCCCGCCTGGTTCCCGCCCATTTGGTCTGGCCGTTGACCTGGGCTCAACCAAGATAGCAGGGTACCTGATTGATCTGGACACTGGAGAGACTCTGGCCTCACAGGGGATGATGAATCCCCAGATTGCCAAAGGCGAGGACATCATAACGCGAATCAACTTTGCGATTCGATCGTCAGGCGGACGAACCCTGATGGCGGATTTGGCCCGAGAAGCGCTGATGAAGTTAGCGCAAAACCTATGCGCCGAAATAGGCGCTGAAACTGGGGATATTCTGGAGGCCGTCATTGTCGGTAACACGGCCATGCACCACCTGATGCTGGGCCTGCCTGTCCACCAACTGGCCAAGTCTCCCTTTGTGCCAGCAGTGCGCAGGGATTTAGACGTCAAGGCCAGGGAGATAGGTCTGGATTTTGCCCTGGGAGCCTATGTGTATTTCCCCCCCAACATTGCGGGCTTTGTGGGCGCCGATCACGTGGCCGCCTTGACGGCCACGGCCGGAGAGTGGGCTGATGGGAACGTCATCGTTATTGATATCGGCACCAACACGGAAATATCACTCATAGAGGGGGAGAAGATAATGAGCGTCTCCTGCGCTTCGGGCCCCGCATTTGAAGGCTATCATATCAGAGATGGTGTGAGGGCCTCCCCCGGTGCCATCGAGAAAGTCTATCTGTGGGACGAGGGTGTCAGTTACAAGACCATTGATGATGTAGAGCCCATAGGTATTTGCGGGTCCGGGATATTGGATGCTGTCTCGCAGCTCTACCTTGTTGGCGTGCTGGACAGGGGCGGCCGAATGCTGAGAGGTTCCCATTCCCGTCTGGTCGAGAAAAACGGCCGTTTAGAATTCATCCTTGTTCCCAAAGAGGCAGACAGCAGGGGTCCGGAGATCTCCATCACCCAGAAGGATGTACGTGAGGTCCAGCTGGGCAAGGCCGCCATTCAGGCCGCGATAAAAATCCTTTTGTCCCGAGAAGGCATTTCCGAAAAGGAAATCGATAAGGTCATTATAGCTGGGGCCTTCGGCAGTTACATAGACATTTCCAATGCAGTGGCCATGGGCCTGCTACCCTCTCTTCCCCTGAGCAGGTTCCATCAGGTGGGAAATGCTGCCGGTATAGGGGCCAAGGTTTATCTGTTGTCTTCCACCAAGCGGAAAGAGGTGGGAGATTTGCTATCGCGCTTAAAATATCTTGAATTAGCGGGCACACCCGAATTTAGTAAGGCCTTCACCCAGGCCTGCTTGCTCGAGCCATATCATCTAAATCCGAACGCCGGACGAGACTGAGGCCTATCGAGCCATGTGGGATCGGCCCCTTTGGAAGATCCTTTATGTGTCGTTCGTCAAGCGTCAAGGAGGAAACCTATGCTTATAATCGGTGAACGGATCAATACGAGCCGTAAACCGGTAAACCAAGCCGTGGCCAACCGGGACGCGGCATACATTCAGGCGGACGTGACATCCCAGATAGACTCTGGGGCGGATCTCATCGATGTTAACGCGGGATCCCGCCGAAAATCCGAGGTGGATGATCTTCTCTGGCTCATTGAGGTCATCCAGAATGCTCTGCCAGAGGTCAGGCTCTGTATCGACAGCCCTAATCCAGACACCTTAAAAGCGGTCCTGGATCAGGTTGATCATCCGCCCATGCTCAACTCCACCACAGGCGAAAAATCCCGTTTCGAGGCTATGGCACCGATCATCCAACTCAGGGCGTGCGATATCGTGGCCCTCTGCATTGATGACCGGGGCATTCCCAAGCGTGCGGAGCAGGCCCTAGAAAACGCAGGGCAGCTCATCTCAGACCTGGAGGCCCTGGGTGTGAAGCGGGAGAGAATTTATGTGGATCCCGTCATCCAGGCCGTGAGCACCAATCAGAATGCGGCAGTGATGGTCCTTGAGACAATCGATCGCGTTCGACGGGAATTCGAGGGGGTCAACTTCATCTGCGGTCTATCCAACATCTCATTCGGACTTCCCAAGCGCCCCCTGGTGAACAGGGCTTTTTTGACCCTGGCCATGGAGGCCGGGCTCAACGCGGCCATCGTGGATCCGCTGGATAAAACGCTCATGGGAACACTGATGGCCACGGCTGTCCTGTTGGGTCAGGATCCGTGGTGTCAAGCCTACACCGGAGCCTTTCGAGAAGGGAAGTTGGTGACGTGATGCATGGGGTCTGCCAATGAGTCATGGACGAACCAAGATCATAGCCTGTAAGACGGTGATCGAAGAGATGCAAG
>DAOVAK010000680.1 GCA_030671095.1 Deltaproteobacteria bacterium
TCCATGAAATATTCCTTGTCCACCGGATGGTGCCAGAGATCCTGCCATTCAATGGTGTAGCGGCCGAGCCAGTCACCCATGAAAAGAGCGCGCTCGGGAGCATGTTTACAAATATCGGCGATGATCTTGACGCACTGGTTATTGTTGAAATGGGAAAGGGTCCCAAAGGAGTTGAAATAAAAATCAAATGGTGGTTCGTCATTCATTATCTCTGGAATTAGACCATTGGAAAGATCTCCCTGAATAAACCTCATTTTGGGGTTACTGCCATAATAGTCTTCGGCTTGATTGAGGAGATCCTCGTTAATGTCTACTCCCACGTAGTCTTTCAACATGTCCTCGGTGAGTGCTGCGGTGATGTATTCATAGATGCCTGGATCTTTGGTGTTGACCCCCATAATCAGATCATAGCCATCACTACTGCCGCATCCCAGATCCAGGACACGAATGCGCTCCAGCCGTTGCCTCTTGCGTTCCACCAGTTCGTTGAGGGCAGGGCGCAAAAAGATGGCAGTGACTTGATCCTCCCATAATCTTCTAACGTTGTCATACTTACCAATCAAGCCTGAGGCCTTGTCGTACTTTCCCGTATGGAAGGCTTGAGTATATGCTTTCTTTTCCGACATGGTTTTTCTCCCTACATATCCTCGGTCGCAGTCACTCCAAGGCGTGAATTCATGAAACGTCCGGGCTTCTGCTTACACTGCCGTTGTTTTCAATATATCAATGGCATCAAAAGCGTCCTTGCAATAGGCATCCGCCCCGATTTCTTGGGCGAACGCTGCTGAGGTGGGCGCTCCGCCAATGAGCACTTTGACTTTGTCGCGAAGGCCCTCTTGCTCCAGTTTCGTCACAACCTCTGCCATCACTCGCATGGTTGTAGTAAGAAGGGCGGAAAGGCCGATAAAAGGTGCCTCGTTTTCCTTTACCGCACCGATAATTCGATCCGGAGATACATCCGTACCCAAATCAATGATCTGGTAACCGGCTCCCTTCAGCATTATCGCCACGATGTTCTTGCCGATGTCGTGAAGATCTCCCGCCACTGTGGCGATGACGAACGTACCCTTACTCTTTACCCCGGCTTTCATCAGATGCGGGCTCAAGATATCCATGGCCACGCCAACGCACTCTGCCGAAGCAAGCATGTCCGGGATGAGATATTCATCCCGCTCGAATTTCTCTCCCACCTCCTCCATGGACTTGGTAAGGGCCTCCAAAACAATTTCCTTCGGGTCAATACCTTGCTCTATGGCCTGTTCTACTAATTCTGTAACAGCAGGCTGATCCTCTAGGCCTTCATCAAAACCTTCGTCTTCAGCCTCCACTCTTCCCTGGACCACGTTAAAGGCAAGCGTCTTCAGAAGCTCCTGTTTATCCATTGTTCATCTCTCCTCTCTTAAGCAATCAAAACAAAACTGGGAATTCACCACGAAGTGCACGAAGAACACGAAGTCTAAAAAATAAAACATATTCAATGCTTAGTGCCCGTTCTTTGTCCTTCGTGGGAAGTACTCTATTTTGTTTACACTTCTTTTAAGCTTGGTAGAATACCCGGGACCTCCTTAAAAATCTGATCTTGAGTGGCCTGATCCAGGTGCTGCGCTGGCTCCGCCTCCAATTTTTCCATGTAATCAAGGGCGTTCTCTATGACCTTGTCTTCCAGATCCTTGGTTTCAAATCGGTAGGGGTTAGAAACGTCGCCACGGTGCATGGCCTTCCGAGCGAAGCGGGCATAAAGTCGATGGCTGGAAGCCATCACTTTCTTAACTATCTTGAGCATGTCATCTATTTCGGCCTGATTAACCTTGGGCTCTCGCAAACAGTGCTTTATCTTGCCTATTTGCTCATTGTCGAGAACAGCCTGAACCGGGCAGAAGGTGTTGGTCCGATCCAGGAGCCCAAAGGCATAATGGATATACTGAGCCCCACTCATGGCCATGTAGAGATGAGTGAGAAGTTTTTCAAACAGCGCCTGCATGCCAGGGACCTTGGCATCCCCCACACCGGCGGTGGAATAGCAAGGCACCTGGTAGTAACGAGCTAACTGAACACAGTCTATATTGTACTGGTTGAATTCCGGGCAACCGTAGAGGTCATGCAGGTCATCCAAACGGGCTCGTACGGGGACACTTCCATAAAGCACTGGGGAACCCTCTCTAATCAGCTGCGTGAGGGTGATACCCACCAGGATTTCAGCATTGATCTGGGCGACCATGCCTGCTTCCTGGATAGGGGCTGAAGAGCCTCCCTGAGGAGAAGAAGAAATGACCAACGGTAAACCGCTCTCCACGATGGCAAAA
>DAOVAK010000383.1 GCA_030671095.1 Deltaproteobacteria bacterium
AAGAGCAAGAATGGTGACGAAGCCACAGGATTACCCTTACAGCAGCTATAGATCCTATATTTTTAAAAAGAAAGAAGACATTGTACACAGAGATCTCCTTCTGGGCATGATTTCGAAAAGCAGCAGATATCCACAAAAGAAGTACAGAAATTTTGTACAGCAGGCAATCGAGGAGAAATTAGAGGATCCGCTGAAGAAATCATATGCAGGAGCAATATTGGGAAGGAAAGGCTTTATCAAGAAAGCCTTAAGTAGGTTAAAGGATGATGTTATCCAAAAGAAAAAGACTTCTCACAGAAGACAGTTGCACGTTGCATTGGCATCTGAACAAGTTATTGATACCATTGCCTCTAATTTCAAGCTATCCTCTGAAGAGGTACTTAACGATATGGGCGAGTACAGAAACATAGCAATTCACTTAATGAAGAAATGGACAAGTATGACCAACAAAGAAATAGGTGAGCTGTTTGAAGGTCTGAGCTTTTCTGCAGTGGCACAAGCGAATAGTAGGTTTTCAAGGAAATTAGTGAATGATAAAATACTGAGGATAAGGGTTGAGGAGATTTTAGATAAGTTGTCCTATGTCAAAGGTTGACCCCATCTTCACTTCAGGTTTGCCGCCCTCTACATATTTTTTATTTTCTCGAAATTACCCTCCCAGGCGGCCTCTAGGATAGGCCTCATATACTCTTCCACTAGATCGGCGTTGAGTGAGACAGGCATATTCCTGAGTTTCATATCAAGCTGCGGGTTCTTCGCGGCTGTGAGACAGCGATCTATGTGTAATGCAGTAATACCCTCCACGTCGCGAAGGCACGTGGGGAAGCCCAAGAACTTGCTGAATTTGACCATACCCTTGGCCACTGCCAAACCCAACTCACGCCCCAACAGGGAATCTGTGTCTTCTTCCACAAATCCGTACTTCTTGTAGATGCGCCCAATCACACGCAACTGCTCTTCGATGGCCGGGGCAAAAAATACGGTGTAATAGGCGTTCATCAAGCCACAGGCGCGACCATGGCTGAGCACATCCACAAGGGAAAAGCTGGTCAGATGAGGGCCTGAAGTGCCCCCTATCATAATGGCATAGCCTCCCAGATCGGTTCCCAGTCCCAGCAGGGTTCTTGCTTCAACGTTGGAGGGGTCTTTTTTGATTTGAAGGAGGCCTTGAATTATGAGCTCCAGGCTCAGTTCTGTGACCTGTCGGGCCCGGTCCCTGGCTTCGGGAGGAGCCCCGAAGTAGACCTCAAGACAGTGCGCAATACCGTCCAGGCCACCATCCAGGGTCAAACTCATGGGCTGGGTAGTGGTAACATCGTAGTCAAAAACAGAGCGCGGCGGGATGATGGCCTCGTCCACGATAAGTTTCTTTTGACCGGCCACCGGATCGGTGATGTTGGAATACTTGGTCAGATGTGCGCCGGAACTGGCGGCCATCATCACCGCCACAACAGGTATGATGGTCCGCCCTGCCTCCTGGCATACCCTGGTAACCTCTCCGACCCCAAAGAAAGAATCGATTTCGGGTTCAAGGTCGCCCAACGTGGCCAGAGTGGCGGCCGCCTTTGTTGCGTCGATGCCCGAACCGCCGTCAGCCACCACCAGGACATCAGGTCTTTTATGCATGATGTGGCTGTGGATACGATAGACATCCACGAAAGGTGCGTTCGGTGCGGCCGACTTGACAATATCCACCACCTCTGTGCCAGTCGCTTCCAGGGATTTCTGTATCCGCTCCTTGGTGAGCTGAAACCAGTCAAACTCGATTGGCCCAATAAACATGGCCTTCTTGCCAAGTTCCGCGGCGAATTTCCCCAGCGCTTCGTCCAGCACGCCACTGCCAAAGGCATAGGTATCTCCTTTAAACTCCCTTAATACTTCTGAAGCCTGTTCCTTTAGATCCGACATAACTATCCTCGCCCCCATACTTATTCTATTATCAGGTTTCTATTCAAATTCCTTAATGGCGTCTATGGACATGCCCATTGAACAGTCCGTTTCCCGTTCCAGGATAACCTCAACGATGTATGGCATCCCCGATTCAACGCCCCTCTTAAAAGCGGCCTTGAGCTCATTAGGCTCGGTGACCCGTTCGCCCATGGTGCCGCAGGCCTCTGCAAATTTCACAAAATCAAAGCCGCGGCCCTGGTTTGCAGGTTCAAGACGGGCCTCGCCTGAATCCACGACGCCTGCTCCAATGCCCTTGCCTGCTGCCCCCATTCGGGCAAGTTGCACACTTTCACTCGCCCTGAGGCTGTCATACCATATCTGGACCTCATAATTCATGTTGTAAATATACTTCTCCGCCTGGCGAATGAGTCCGAGATATCCGTTGTTGAGCACGATACACACGAATGGAACATTGTACATGACCGCAACAGGCATCTCTTGCATGCAGAACTGAAAACCATAATCTCCTACCACCATGACCACCTGTCTGTCAGGCCGCGCAATCTTTGCCCCAATGGAAGCAGGCAAATCCCAGCCAAGAGGTCCGGCGCCTCCGCAATCCAGGTAGTGCCTTGGCTTGGAAATCTTTTGCAATTGTCCGGACCAGATCTGATTTAACCCAATGCACGTGACAAAGACGGTATCTTCATCAAAGAACTCGTTAATTTCCTTGAATACCCGCTGCGGCTTTATTGGAATCTCGTCGTAATCGGTCTTCCTTTCCAGTTCGGCGCGAACCTGGGAAATGTTTAGTTTGGCCGGCTCCGCCTTAATGTTACGCCGTTTAATTTCCTCCAGCAAGGCCTCGAGGGTCAACTTCGCGTCAGCGCAGATGCCCAGGTCGGGCTTGATATTTTTGCCCAACTGACCGGGGTCCACATCCACATGGATGAACTTCCGGTTTCCTTTATAGACATCGATGTTACCGGTGTGACGGTCGTTGAATCGAGCTCCCACAGCAAAAACCAGGGTGGAGTCAAGAAACACCTTGTTTCCGGATGGGGTATTGCATTGGATTCCCACATGTCCGGCCATGAGGGGATGATTCCAGGGAATCCCGCTTTTGCCCATATATGAAGTCACCACCGGAATTTGAAGGACCTCAGCCAAAGCCCGAAACTCCTGGCACGCGTCAGCAAGAATGACGCCCCCTCCCAGGAGCATTACCGGCTTTTCGGCTTCGAGCAGCATGTCCAGGGCCTTGGCGACCTGTTTCTGGCTGGGCGGTGTACGAAAAATGGGCAAAGGCCCATCCGTTTCTGGATCGTATTCGATCTCCTCCTTTTGAACGTCCAGTGGCAAATCGATGAGAACCGGCCCGGGCCGACCTTCCTTCATGATTCTGAATGCCTCACGAAATACCCACGGCACCACGGCTCCATCCTTGACGCAATAGGACTTCTTGGTGATCGGCTTCACAATCTCGGCGATGTCAACTGCCTGGAAGGCCTCCCGGCCCAGCTGAGCCTTTACGTTCTGGCCGGTAATGGCCAAAATGGCAATCGAGTCTACCTGGGCGGTGTAAAGACCCGTCACGAAATTACTTGCTCCGGGACCAGAAGTGGCGGCACATACGCCCACTGTGCCACTTGATCTGGCATAACCATCCGCCATGTGAATGGCTCCTTCCTCATGGCGTGCGATCATGTGTTTAATGGTGCCAAGATCCTTCATTGCACGGTAAAAGGGAAGAATACCTGCTCCCGGGATGCCGAAAACCTGTTTGACCCCCTCACTCTCAAGGATTCTTACAGCAGCTGCCATGGAAGTCATTTTTGGCATGATCTAACCCCCTTTCTCTTGGTAGTGGTAAGCGGTGTTCCTGGAAACCCCAGCTCGCCGGAGATGGACGGGGCACAGTGCCTGGATGATAGAATCTCGCTTTCTGGCGCAAAAATATAACAAGATCTGGTCTTGTGTGTCAAGCCGGAATCAACACCTAGGATATCGTTTCATTGAAACACATACATATCTAGTAGTAAAAATGACAAATGTCAAAATCCAAA
>DAOVAK010000719.1 GCA_030671095.1 Deltaproteobacteria bacterium
GAAGTGGCCAGGAGAAAGTCAATCATCGCCTGGCATAGGGGAGAGGCTATTCTTCTTCTGTCTCTAACCAAATAAAAGCTCCGGTGCATGGGAAGGCCCTTCACTTTCAATGCTCTGAGGATGCCTGTTTTCAGTTCCGTATCTATCGCCCTGGCTGAAAGGATGGACACCCCCAGCCCCCCCTTAATGCCCTCTTTGACCGCAGTGGACGACCCAAACCGTGCGACCACATGAAGGGAACCCGCAGCCTTGGACTCGGGATCCCGGAGGGAGTTTTCCATGCTTTTGAGGGTTCCTGAGCCCAGCTCTCTCATTATAAAAGGCTCCTCGAAGAGCTCAGCCAGTGAGACTACTTTTTTCCTGGCCCATCGGTGTTTCGCGGGGATGGCAAGGACAAGCTCGTCCTTCCAGAGCTCTTGGTATCTGAGGCCCTTGTGTGATCCTTTAGAACCGATGACTCCAAGTTCTAGCGTGCCTTCAAGCACCCGGCTTTCGATTTCGCGCGTATCTGCAATGCTCAGGACAACCGATATGGAAGGGTATTTTTCATTGAAGCGTCCGATGACTCTGGGAAGGATATACTCGCCAGGTATGGTACTCCCACCCAAGTGAACCTCGCCCTGTTTTACGCCCAGAAAGCCCTCCATTTCCATACGGGCTGTTCTTTTCATGTCCAGCAGCAAAACAGCGTGTTTGTAAAGGAGTTCTCCTGCTTTTGTCGGGACGACCTCCCTTCCCAGCCGATCCAGGAGTTTGGCCCCGACCATCTTTTCTAGGTTGGCAATCCTCTCACTGACAGAAGCCTGCGCCAGGTAGACGGCCTCAGCCGCCTTTGAAAAGCTTCCCAATTCGACCACCTTGCCGAAGATTTCTAGCTGACGTAGGTCAAAGTCTATGGGCGTCATGGAAAACTCCTTTAATCATGCCAGGAAACCATATAGAAGATAATCGCGTTATTTTTTTAAACTAGGTCTTTATAAACTCGGCTCTGTGCTCCATGCTCCAAGCTCTTAGCCTCTTCTAAAGATACGCAAACCAGACTCGCTCAATTTCCGAGAAATTGGCCTTCACAAGGTCTCGCCCTGAAATAACATCACCGTGGCCAGAAAGAAGATGGTCCACCTCGAGCTTTGAGAGCTTTCTAATGGAGGCCTTCAGGTCCTCTCCGTTACCTCCTGGTAGATCAGTCCTCCCCACACCCTGATTGAAGACCACATCACCCGTGAACAATACCTTCTTCTCAGGCCAGTAAAGGCAGATGGAACCGGGTGAATGACCCGGAGTATGAATCACCTGATTTGATGGCTTACCAATGGTTCCTTTTTCAGCTGATCTTCAAAGGAGATGAGGACATCTCGTAGGCTGGTCTCTTTGAAGAGCTTCGTCATGCCCTGGAAGGCCTTTCCCCAAATGGGCCTTACGGGGCAAGTTGCTGCGCTGTCACAGGCATTTTGGTCGGTGAGGCAATCGACAAAGGAGAACTTGGTTTCCAATAGGGTAAGAACACTCCAAACATTAATTTGTTCTGGAGCCTTGGCAAGCATGTGTCCACCCTTTGGGCCTCTCACGCTGTTGATCAGATCGGCTTTTTTCAACGGAATAATGAGTTGTTCCAAATACTTGATGGGGATATCGAGATTCCTGGAGATGTCAGACATACTGATGGGACCTTTGCCATAGTTCTTGGCAAGCTCCAGCATAAGCCGTGTTCCGTATCGACCTCGGGTGGATAGCTTCATGGCTGCCTTTTCCTTATAAATGATTCCAGGTTTATTGCTATGGTGCCAGGATACCTGCCAGGTCTATCAGCAGGTGTACTTTACGGATGAGAAATGCGTTTGGACCTCCCATAGACCAAACAAGGTTTGATTAATTATATTCTAGATTATATATATTGTATAAGTATAGTAAAATTGTCAAGGGGTTGAGCATACCCTTTTGTCCTTAATTGACAAAAAAAATGTGTGTCTTATTAATAAAATAATGGTGGTTGTGTTTATGGCATATCCGAGGAGGGGATTATGACGAATAAGAAGACGATGGGAACATCAGCAGAGGTTGATAGCTGCTGCAAAAAGCTGGAGGTCCCCTCTGAGGATGAAGTGGTGGCGTTAAACGCTATGAGG
>DAOVAK010000803.1 GCA_030671095.1 Deltaproteobacteria bacterium
TGGCTTGCAGAATATATATGCCACCAAACACCACAACCAAAACACTAGTGATCACCCGGATCAGTTTCACGAAATTCAAATCAAGCTTATTGTCCTCTCTCTTTGCGAATCTTGTTAATTCATATTCGAGCACATCCAACAAACGATATGCGAAAAGCACAACCACCACTGCGCTGAAGATATTGACTGCACCTCCGGCAATACGCTCTGCTGTTGCCGGCATAACTAAAAGCTCCTTGACTGCATAAATGCCAATAGCAAACAGCAGTATTCGAATGGGCCATAAAGTCGCTTGAAGAACCAGACGCAACAGGGCCTTTTCCTCTGTGTCTCTTAGAGCAGCGTTCATGGTTGACATGAAGCTAACGAGGAGCTTGCCCCCGATAAAAAGAATGACTAATGCTACTAAAACAGCCAAATAGCGCCACAAAGGGGAGGTCCATAACCATTCAGGCAAAAAGGCCCTCTGGGTGTAAACAAAAATGACAGCTACCAGGATAACCGCGATGATCCTCAGAAAACTTTTTAAGTGCACGAGGGGACCCTCTGGGATACTACTCCTTACGCTTGAGGGTAAGGCGAGAAAAAGAAGGTCCATCAGTCGTACGATTTGAAAAAACAGGAATATGAGAGCCAGGGCAAACAAAAATCCCTCCAAGCCATGGAGAAGTACCACGAGCTGTTGAGGGAGATGAAGGGGAGCCTCTGCAACTCTAAGTAATAAGGCGGCAAAGAACAGGCGAAGTGAAGGAAGAAAACCCCACAAATAAGGCGCCCACCGGTCGAAACCCTTTTGCTTGAGGACGGCTTCCATACGCCTGTTGGTATAACGGGTGAGTAACTCCAGAAACAGGAAGCCCACAAAGATTATGGCAAGCGAAATGGTGAACTGCCAAACCTCATTACCCGTGGATACCTTCTCGAGCTGTGAAACAAACTGGTCAAAGAAGCCCTGTACATTCTTCATGATTTCCCTCCTTTGATGTAAAAATCAAAGATGCTTTTCTGGCAGGTTCTTGGAAGGTGGATTTATCAGTCGATCAAATCGCACTATGGCTACCTTTTTTATCCTTAATCCAGCATATAAATGCCGGGTCGGAGTTGGTCGAATAATTCAAAAAAACGATCCATGCTGTGGTGCGACCTTATACTTTCTCTCTGATCGCCTTGAAAGCCCTCTTTTCATTGGATCCCCATCAATACCAAAGGAGACTCCCCATCCATGCTGATCTTATCTTTCTATGTAATCGGCCATTCTCCTCTGTCTTTGAGAACATCCCGGTAGACTTCAAGGGCCTCATTTACCGCTGGCATGCCTGCGTAGGTAGCCACCTGAAAGAAGACCTCTGCCAGTTTCTTGGGGTCACATCCTACATTCAAGGCTGCATTGACGTGAAGCCGTAATTCATCCCTGGCACGGATCGCTGCCAGCATGGCACATGCAACCATCTGTCTTTCGGGCATTGTAAGAACAGTTCGGGAATAGAGGTTCCCCGTTATAAACATGGAAAAATCGTTGGCGAGATCCTTGTCAAATTCCTTCCACATCAGATAGGGGGGATCCATTTTGACGCCCCTACCAAAGAGCTTGTTAGCCGTCTCCTGAGTCCTTTTTTTGATTGCTTCGTCACTCACAACAGACCTCCTC
>DAOVAK010000060.1 GCA_030671095.1 Deltaproteobacteria bacterium
GATTCGGAATTTGTCTCCTCCTTGCTCTGGATATTTTCTTCTGTTTTCAAATTAAATCACCTTGTTTAATGGGTACTCGATGATTCCCTCAGCGCCTGCCTGGATGAGTCTTGGGATGAGCTCTCTCACCACTTTTCCCTCCACGACCGATTCCACTGAAACCCATTTCGAATTGTAGAGGTTGGCCACAGTGGGGGCATTCAGACTGGGGAGCAATTTAACCACCATGTCCAATTTATCCTCCGGGACATTCATCTTCAGTCCCACCATATTCTGCGCCTTGAGTGCCCCTTTCAGTAGCAAAATAATCTGATCGATCTTCTCCTTTTTCCACGAATCCTTGTAGGCCTCTTTATTGGCAATCAACTGGGTGTTGGAGGTCATGAGTTCATGGATGATTTTCAACCCATGGGCCTTTAGGGTACTACCCGTCTCTGTAACCTCCACGATGGCGTCAGCCAGACCGGAGACCACCTTCGCTTCCGTGGCTCCCCACGAGAATTCCACCCGGACCTCGATGCCCCTCTCTTTGAAATACCTTCTCGTAAAATTAGTAAGTTCTGTGGAGATCTTTTTCCCCTGGAGATCCTCCAGTTCCTTTATCGGCGAGTCGGCTGGAACGGCCAGGACCCAACGGGCCGGTTTTTGGCTGACCTTTGAATAGACCAGATCATCCACAACGAGCACGTCCGACTCATTCTCTTCAATCCAGTCTTTCCCAGTGAGCCCGGCATCAATGGTCCCACTCTCCACATACCGAGACATCTCCTGGGCGCGACAAATCGTGCATTCAATGGCATCGTCATTGATCTCCGGGAAATAGCTCCTGCCATTGTTCACATTTATCTTCCAACCTGATTTTTCAAAAAGGCTGATTGTGGCCTGTTGCAGGCTCCCCTTTGGAATACCGAACTTCAGCTTCTTCATTTTTTATACACCTTCTCAGGATCAAAAATCTTCTTGCCTTCTATGGTTGCCTTCCCCTGCTGGTCAATTTTTTTGTGAAAGCAACTCTCAAAACCCGTATGACAGGCGGCGCCGCCCACCTGCTCCACTCTAAAGAGCACGGTATCGTTGTCGCAGTCCACATAAATCTCTTTGATCTTCTGAATGTGTCCAGAAGTGCCTCCCTTATGCCAGATCTCCTGTCGTGAACGGCTCCAATAGTGGGCCTCACCCGTTTTGAGGGTTTTCTCCCAAGACGCACTGTTGATATAAGCAAGCATGAGCACTTTTCCAGACGCGTAGTCTTGAACGATTGCGGGCAACAAACCCTTACCTTTGGAAAAGTCCAACTCGATCATGGGATAATAAGCCCTCAAAAAAATCCAAATTTTTTAACATAATATATTTTACCCCATATTCAAAGAAAATTTTACGAAAACATGCCAAAATCCTCCGTCCTCACCATCCTCAGCAGTAGCCTGGGACGGAGGATGGACCCGCTCTTCAGGGCCGGGATAAATCACCTCCTTTAAAGGGGGCATGGGGGCAAGCGGAGAGTTTCACTCGCCTTCGCGCGGATGCCCCGCGTCTTGCCGCGGGTAGGAAGCGAAAGGCGACCGCGCCGAAGCCTTGGCGAAGGCGGGTGGTACGCTTCGGCGGAGTTCCGCTTGGCTTCGCCACAGATGCCCCGCGCCTTGGCGCGGGGAGCTTCACTTTCTGCTTCAGGATGCCTTACCGCTCAACTGCCCGCAGGCGGCGAGTATGTCCGATCCCCTGCTCTTTCTGATGATGGCCGTATAATAGCTCCTCAAGAGGATATCCTGAAATTGGCGTGTCCTCTCCATGGATGGGGGAGACATGGGGGTTCCTTGGTTCGGGTTGAGCGGGATGAGATTAATCTTTGCCTGGATTCCCTTGAGCGCTTCTGCCAGGTTCCAGGCATCCTCGTCACTGTCATTGATTCCTTTGATCAAGATATATTCAAAGGTGATCCTCTCTCCTTTGGGAAGCGGAAACGTTTTACATGCCGTCAGAAGGCCCTTCAATGAATATTTATTGTTGATGGGCATGAGGAGGCTACGGGTATTATCATCGGCTGCGTTCAAGGAGACGGCGAGCTTGATGTTCATCTCCTGGCCCCATCTCTTCATCTGCGGCACGAGTCCACAGGTGGATAGGGTTATCTTCCGCCTTGAAAAATTCAGTCCCGCATCATCCATCAGGTTTATCACGGCGTTTTTCACCGCATCGTAATTGGCGAGGGGCTCTCCCATCCCCATGAAGACAATATTAGTGAGTTGGTCTGGATCATTTATGGATCGCTTCACGTGGATCACCTGATCTACAATTTCTGAGGCTGTCAGGTTACGCTTTAGGCCCTGTTTGGCGGTGAGGCAGAAACGGCAATCCATGGCACAGCCCGCTTGGGAAGAAATACAGAGGGTGTAATGATCTTTTTCGGGAATTAGGACCGACTCGATAAAATGGTCATCCTCCAGCTTAAATAGGTATTTCTTGGTCCCGTCCCTGGACTCTTGGGTCTCAATCCTCACTATATGACAGAGGCAGGCCTTTTCTTGCAAAGAGGCACGGAGATCTTTGGGAAGGGTGGTCATCTCCTCAAAGGATTTGGCCAGTTTTTTGAAGAGCCAGTGTCGGATCTGGCGTCCCCTATAGGCTTCGAGACCTTGTCCAACTGCCCACTGTTCAATTTCATGGGCAGCCAGCCCTTTTAGATCAGTCTTCATTTTCACATTTGCCTGCTGACAGGGCCGAGGGGTTCTCGCACATGGTCCGCAGCTTTGCCAGCTCCCATACATAGTCGTAGAGATGAAGTCCCTTACTGGAGGCAATGATCTGCCCATCCTCGACGCCAACGCCTGAACACATATACTCTTTCAAGAGCTGGATAGCCCCCAAGTTGGCAGGGAAGCCATTCCAAAGATCCCATGATCGAAAGTAAACGATGAAGTGGAGTTTCCCATCTTTTATTCGTGTATCTATACCCCGAAGACAGGGAGGATCTGTGAGATAAATGGACTCGGGGTCTCCCACAGTCATGTACGCCTGATTTGTGGCATGACCATCTTCCTTGTACATGCGTATAATCTCTTCGATCTGTGGCTCCAAGTATTGACCATAGGTATAATCTTCTCCAGGCTGTTTGGCTGAGGTCATAAGGTAAGGAAGATACTCCTCCAGATATCCATCAGCCACCGGGTTCGGAATGCCCAGCGAAGGAGGGATATCAGGCAATAGGGGTCGCACACTGGGGTACTTTACTTGGATGGTCACATAGTCGAATTCAAGGCGCTTCTGCCCTTCGTAGCTGCCCCTGTCAATGGTGTATTCTCGTCCCGTTTCCAACAATCTGTAGACGCACTGGAACCAGGCATCCGGCAGGTCCCGTGCTTCAATGAAATTCAGCTTCATGGTTGTTCATCTCCTAGCTGAAAACAGACCCATTCTTGCAAGGGAGGCTGAAATTTGTCAATTGAAAAGAGGGAAAGGGATTTTCCTGAAATTTCAATCGATTATGGCCTTGAGGTCTTTAAGAATCTTAATCACTTCCGGAGAAAATGGTTTGGCTGAGCGCATTTCTTTGCTGGATAAATGCAATTCCCTTTTCAACCTAAACATCTTCAACATCTTCTCAGAGGAATATCCTTCTCCACGGAGTAACCTATAGATTTCCTCTATGTTAGCCAGTCCGTCTGTGAACCCCTTCGGGATCCTGATTATCATCTGGGACATGAGATGAGATGCCTCAACAGCGTCCATCGTATCATGTCTCCAGGCCCGACCAATGCCCCTTAAGCCAAATCGATCCCGCTCCTCGTGCACCAACGATCTCTTGCTATAACTAAAAAGGTACGGGCTGTAATAAGGCAAAGAACTCTCGTTAATAAACTCGATGGTTTCTGAAAACGTCTTTTCAGTCTCGCCTGGGTATCCCACAATGAAGCTCCCTCTGCTGTAGATGCCTTGATCATTGAGCATCTTAATGGCATGGAGTGCTTGCTCGCGATTTAGTCTCTTGTCCATATTGTCCAATATAACCTGACTCCCAGATTCGATACCGAGATCTACAAACTCACATCCTGACGCCTTCATCAGTCCCACCAGTTCGGCAGACAGGGCGCTGGCGCGGGCATAAGAGGACCAGCCAAAATCAAAGTGCTCCTCGATCATCATCTCCAATACGCTCTTAAACCTCTCTTTTTTGGCCGTGAAATTGTCATCTGTAAAACGCACGTGCTTCACAAATCCTAAACTCTGAATCCGTCTCAGCTCCTCCTTTAACACGCCCAGGGACTTGTAATGAACCTGGGGGAAAAGCCAGTGATAGGTGCAAAAACGGCATCGGTAGAAACAACCCCGACTGTTGGTCACAGGTAGGGTCGTACGAAGATAGTCCTTTGGAATTTCATCCCAGGCTATGGCTGTATGGTCCATGTGGAGATATTCCCTTTGGCGGGGCGTAAAACGCATCCTACCTTCCTTGTCATAAAATGCCAGGTTGGGGACCTTGCTAAGATCGCTCCCATGCCTATAAGCCTCAAGTAACTCTACCAGACTCTGTTCCCCTTGGGCCTCCACCACAAAGGCGTCCACTTTGCCATGAAAAGTTGAAAAGGACCTTAAAGCGAGGGGTGAAAGACTTTCCCCAGGATCCAGAAGCCTTTTTACCAACATACCTCCTGCGATGACCGGTATTTCAGGGTCACACTCTTTTGCGTGGGCGGCTACCTCTCGAATGTCGTCCATAAACATGAAATTAGATGAAATGCAGACGGCCAAGGGCCTCTCTTGTAATATGTCCGGCAGGTTGGAGGTGGCATAATTCTGGATAATGATGGGATCATACCCTGCTTTCAACAGATGCTGATACAGATAAATCCCATTTAGAGTCACACTGTTGGCAAGTGAATAGTGCTGATTGACATTGCCAAGAGTCAGTTCGGGTGTGCGATGCCCATTTTTGGAGAAATTCATCAGGTCAAAGAGATCCATGTAACGACCTTCCAAACACAGGACAAGCTTCATCATATTTTGGTGGACGGCCTTTTGGATAGCCACCAGATCAAGATCGGGAAAGCGGGGTGATTGCCGCTCCGCCCATTTCTCCTCATTTCTCATCCGTCGCCTGATTTGGATGTCATTACTCAGGGCCTGGTTCGCTGCGACTATGACGACTTTAGGACGATCCACAATCACCTCCTGGACAAAAAGCCATTCCTTTTGTGATGGGCTAAAGAGTGCTTTCCCACATGGATAACAAAACAATGAATGAACTGTTTCGGAATTTTCAGGAACCCGCGAAATAAAAAAGATATTAACATCACAATGTGACTGGTATATATGTTACTCTACGCAGAGAGAAAGAACACAATGGCTATTTCTAAATATAACTATCTTACTGGTTATGGCAAACCCATTTTTTGGCCAAGAGAATCAGCCGTGACTTCTTCTTAAACCAAAGAAGTAGTTGCCCAGCGGCCACAGTTAACCATCTAATGAGAAGGAAATGCAAGTATGAAGACTGCGCTATTGTTGGTTGATATTCAGAATGACTACTTCCCGGGTGGAAAGATGGAGTTGGTCGGAATGGAGGAGGGCTCAACAAAGGCCAAGGAACTCCTGGATCTGTTCCGAAAGAATAACCTACCAACCTTTCACATCCAACACGTGGCCTCAGGCAAAGGAGCTGGTTTTTTTCTTCCCGATACGGAAGGCGCTGAAATCCATGAGAGCGTTAAGCCCCTTGCAACGGATTTGGTCATTCAGAAACACTTCCCGAACAGTTTTCGCGACACAGACCTCTTGGAAAAGCTCAAAAGCTCCCATGTCACAGCACTGGTCATTTGCGGCGCCATGAGTCATATGTGTATTGACGCGACAACCCGGGCGGCAGCCGATTATGGCTTCCGGTGCACGGTGATCCACGATGCATGTGCCACGCGAGACCTCGAATTTGGAGATACCCTCGTTCCGGCACAACAAGTCCATGCCTCATTCATGTCGGCCCTGGGCTTTGCCTACGCGAAAGTCACATCCCTTCAGAAGTTCCTCTCCACTTTCGAGAAAGGAGAAAAATAAGGAAGGACATGGAGAGTATCCTGGATTGGGGCATAAGAGTCGTTATTTGGTTCCAACAGTTCAGCCCCGCCCTCGACGTACCATTTAAGGCCTTGACTTTCATGGGAGACCAGCCGTTTTTCATGCTGTTACTTCCCCTCGTCTATTGGTGTCTGAATCGGCGCATGGGTGCCAGGCTAACCATCCTTTTTCTTTTCTCTGCCTACCTGAACACGGTGGCTAAAGTGCTTGCGGCTCAACCCAGGCCTTACCAGTACGACCCCGGAGTGCTTCAATTGTACAAAGCGGCTGGAGGGGGATTTCCAAGTGGTCACACCCAAAACGCCGTCGTGGTCTGGGGGTACATGGCCTCCCATTTGCGACATGTGGGGCCGTGGATTCTCGCGGGCTGCCTGATGCTTTTAATACCCCTCTCAAGGCTCTACCTGGGCGTCCACTTTCCCACCGACCTCCTGGGCGGCTATCTCCTTGGCGCGGCCCTGCTCCTCCTTTATCTCTGGCTGGAACCGATTGTGGAGGCATGGCTCACGAAGAAAGGTCTGGCCTGGCAACTCTGCGCAGGGCTGCTCGTTCCCCTCTTACTGATGCCCTTGGTCCCGGGCAACGGGAAGTACGGCGTCATCATTGGAGGGACCCTCATGGGAATGGGGGTTGGCTTTGCCCTTGAGCGCCGGTGGGTGCGTTTTGAATCTGGCGGTTTATGGTGGAAGCGGGTCTTGCGTTTCCTTATAGGGGTGCCGGTCCTCTTCACCCTGTGGCTAGGCTTGCACACGGCCTTTTACGGGTTGGAACCTGAACAGATCTACCGCTTCGTTCGTTACGCGTTGATGGGATTGTGGAGCGGGCTTGGTGCACCCTACCTCTTCCTGAGGCTCAAACTAGCGGACAGGGGTTAGGCTCTGATCATGAAATACCTAAATCTATCCTTCTTTTCCCTCCTTGTGAAAAAATAAGCCAACTGTTCACAAAAGGATACATGTATTCCCGAATTTCTTGGACTTAAGCTTGTCTGCTTTGGGTCTAACCTACTTAAATTACTGGATTAGCGGTCTGCCTAATTGTTTTGGAATCGTTTTTGCTTACCTATGTGTCGGTTCTCTCTGCAATGTGGGGCCGCACATGGATCATCGGGTAGCTCTGCATTCACGATTAGGGCGAGCCTTCAAGGTCTGCCGGCGAATTAGACGAGCATATATAATTCCAGAGAAAGGGAACGTGCTTAACTGCGATCTTATGGCTTCACCGAAACTATCCGTCATACATCTATATCCAACTAAGATGATCCGTTTCTTGGATGACGTACAGAACATGATCCTGTGGTCACAAGTTCTCGGTGTTGTCGTGTTATCGATTAGGTATTTGTTGGCAGGCTCTTGATCCGCGGAGCAGGCGGGCTCATCACTTTGTTAACGTGCTAAACCAATCGGGGGTTTATTTTGGCTTTCAAAAGAATCACGATAATATTGCTTCCTGATGGCACAAAAGGTCCCAGACAATTGAAGTTCCCAAAGCTTTTGCTTCCCTTTCTTGTCCTATTCTTCCTTTCCTGTGTTGTCTCGCTTTGTTGGATTTTCCGAGAATATCAAGCCATGCGAAACCAGATGCCTTTCCTGGGTCAGTTGCAAAAAGAGAATGAACGGCAAAAAAAACAGTTCATTCATTTGACCCAACGCATTGATGAGATTATCGGAAATATGGTTCAAATGAAGGAACTTGATCTCAAACTGAAAGTGATGATGAACCTTGAGACAGGCGAGGGTAATGCTCCCGGGGGTGTGGGTGGTTCAGCCCCCTCGCTGCCATGGCCCGATTATTCGGAGGCAAAGACCCACAAAGAGCAAGTTCGCATGATGCATCAATCCTTAGATAATTTGAAAACCGAAGTAGCCATGCTGAAGCGGGATAAGAGTGAGTTCCGAAAATTCCTGGAAAGCCAGAAAAAACTCCTTGCCTCAACGCCTTCCATATGGCCCACTAAGGGGTGGCTGAGTTCCCGATTTGGATACCGCATCTCTCCTTTCACCGCGGAAAAGGAGTTTCACAAGGGGATTGACATATCCACAAGGATGAATTCGCCCATTGTTGCACCTGCGGACGGCGTTGTGTTTGGCGTCGACTTTGACCACGGGTTCGGAAAAACTTTGGTCATTAAGCATGGATATGGGGTGGCCACCCTATATGCTCACCTAAACAAAATCCTTGTGAAGAGAGGCCAGTACGTTAAGCGAGGTGAAAAAATAGCCCTGGTGGGCAGTTCAGGTCGCTCCACAGGGCCACATCTACATTACGAGGTTCGTCTGAACGGCATGCCTGTAAATCCACTCCGTTACATCCTCAATTAATCCTCAACCCTCCTTTGCAACCCTTCGAAACAGAGAGGAGCAAAGAGCGCGAAATCTTCCCCCAGCAAGCTTATGCATGATCGAGTGCGTAGGTGATCATCTCCTCTTCTTTTTTGCCGTGGATCAGTCCCTTCTCTTCAAGATACCTCAGATGCGCCATAGCCTCTCCAGTGGCAAACCACTTTTGTTGGAGTGGAAATTGATCCCACGAATCGTATGCAATATCCCATGTCATCTGTGCGGCCACTTGAAAGGCGTTCTTTGGACCCTCTTTTAGGATCACGAGGATTTCATCCACCCTGTTTCGATGATGGCGCTTCAATTCTTCGATTCTTTCTCTATGGTTCGTGAAAAGACGCCTGTGTCCCGGCAATACGAGATCAACCTCCAGCTCATACACCTTGTCAAGACTGGCAAGATAGTTCTTCAGTGGATTACCTTGGCTTGACCAACACTGAATGTTCGGCGTTATATCGATGAGTATGTGGTCGCCTGAAATGAGAATCTTCTTACGCGCTTCGTACAGACACGTGTGACCCCAGGTGTGCCCGGGGGTTCTGACACATCTGAAATTGTAATCCCCAACCTGAAGTGTGTCTCCATCCTCCAGAAGGGTCATGTCCGGTATTCTCTCTGCGCCGTACTTATATCCGGGGTGGTTAAGAAGAGCCGTTCTGAGTTCCTTTTCTGGAAAACCGTTCATGGTGCCGTAACCGATCATCGCGTCAAAGCGTGCAGGCATTTGAATGAATTCTCTGTCCGGCCTGTTGAAGTAAACCTTACGGGTACCTCTGACCAACTTTGAGACCATGGCAAAATGATCGGCATGGAGATGGGTAATGAAGAAGTCGGTCCTCTCCAGATCCAGGTCCAGTTCGCGTAATCCGGCCTCCATTGCGTCTAGACATTCTTTTCGGTTCAGACCCGTATCGATAATAAGATTTCTATCAGCCGCTCTTACCACGTAAGAGTTGAGGTACTTGAGGGGATTCTTCGGTAGAGGGATCTCATTTCGAAACAGATTGGAGCGGATCTCTTCGACCATTCCTTTACTCCTTTTGCCAGATCTAACCACCTTAAAGGATCTATAAGCAGTCGTGGCCATCCGATTATGGCATCCTTGAGGCCTGTATGCAAGCAGTCTCTCCTCTCCCTGATCCACCATCAAGGCATCATCTGCTGCGTTGCCTTCGATCGCTCCTCCTTGCGGCGTATTACTCCATACGCCTCAGTCGTGGCTCCTCGGCGCCTTACATCTAATACCTTGCTGGTGATCAGGAATGCTACATAACCTACTAATTTCAGTCTTAATACCCAAATTAGACGGTGGATTTGGGCCTTTGTTTGATCTTCATGGAAATAGGCTCAAAGGCATTTCGTTCCAAAATACACAAGTAAAAGTTACTAAAATGTCATTGCGAGGAGCCCGCCTGCCTCGCCTGCGCCCGCCCGGCA
>DAOVAK010000346.1 GCA_030671095.1 Deltaproteobacteria bacterium
GCCCGGACCGGCGAAGAGGTATACGGCAGAAATCGCTTCACACCGCGCGCAAGCTTCACTGCCTCCCCATGGGCTTACAACGGCAAGCTGTTCTTCTTAAGCGAAGATGGTGTTACGTATGTGGTCGAGGCCGGACCAGAGTTCAAGCAGTTGCATACGAACGGCCTTGACGAGATGTGCCTTGCGTCACCAGCGGTGTGCCAGGGGAAGCTATTAATCAGAACCGCATCCAGGCTCTATTGTTTCAGCAACTCAATGTCGGGAATGGACAAAGAAAGAAGATGAAGCAGGACAGAGTGATACTAATGATAGGCAGAAGAAGGAATGGGAATAGTATGAGTATGCGACGGATGATAGTTATAGTTATAGGGGGGATGATATGGTTGGGATGGTTGCAGGTTCCATGCAGGGCGGAAAGGACAGTACTGCGGCTGAAACCCGGTGAGGTTAAGCAGGAGATTGACGGATTTGGAGCGAGCGGGGCATGGTGGGCACAAATTGTCGGGGGGTGGGAAGAAATCAAGCGGAAGGAGATCACAGGGCTGCTGTTCGGCAAAGAAGGGATCGGAATGTCGATTTATCGCTTTAACGTGGGAGCGGGATCGGGAGAAGAAATCGGGGATCCTTGGCGACGTGCGGAAACGTTCGAAACGGCGAAAGGGGAATATGACTGGGAGAGAGATAAAAACGCGATGCGGATTTTGCGGGAAGCATGCGCAGCGGGGGTGAAAAATGTGATCCTGTTCGCTAATAGTCCGCCACGGCGCATGACCAAATCGGGGTATACATTTGCAGGGCAGGGCGCGGACAAATCCAATTTGCGGGAAGATAAGTACGAGGAGTTTGCCCGGTACCTGGCGGATATAACCGAGCACTTTATCCGAGTGGAAAAAATCCCGGTGAAAGGTATCAGCCCGATTAATGAGCCGCAGTGGGACTGGGACGGGAATAACCAGGAAGGATGTCATTATTCGGTGGAGGAAGTTGTCCGGCTGGTGGAGATTATGCTGCGAGAGGTAGAGAAGCGGAGATTGCCGGTAGAGGTGGAGGCGCCGGAAAATGGCAGTTGGGAAAGGGTGGTAGAGCCAGCTGGGGAAGACTGGAGGAGATCGCCGGTCTATCTGGAGAGACTGCTGGGTAATGAGTATGTGCGGGAACGGATGGACAGTTATGCAGTTCATTCGTATTGGGCAAATCTGGAGCGGAAGAAGGCGTTTGCGAAGTATTTTTTTGCGAAGTATCCGGAGAAAAAACTGCAGATGACGGAATGGTGTGAGATGAAAGGAGGACGGGATTATGGAATGGATTCGGCGTTACGGCTGACGCGGGAGATAATAGATGATCTGGTGTGGGGTGGTGTTTCGTCGTGGCAGTACTGGATAGCGGTATCGCGGTATAATTTCCGGGACGGTCTGATTTATGTGAACGAACGAGAGCGGGAGATTGTTCCGATCAAACGGCTGTGGGCGATGGGGAATTTTAGCCGCTTTATCCGGCCGGGCTATTGGCGGTTCGAAGTCGAGCATAATTCGACGGTTTTGCAGGTGGTAGCGTGCAAGAGCTCGGATGGAGGCAGGTTAGTGGTGGTGGTGATGAATCCAGGGATGGAAAGCGAGGAAGTGGAATTGCATTTTTCGAAGGCAAGCGGTATGAATATTTTCGATGCGTATGAAACATCCAAAGCGAATGATTTGAAGGTCTTGAGTCGTGGGGTGAAGAATAACAGGTATAATTTCCCAGCGGAGAGTGTAACGACACTGGTTATTAAAGGATCGGGGGGCAAGAAGAGGAGGGGGAACTTCTAAACAAACAAACTGTATCACGTAACCTTTTGCGTAAGGAGTAAATGATGAAGAAAGTGATCCTTTGCTTGATGGTTCTTTTACTGGGCTCTACGCCGGCGTTCGGTCGTGAACCGAAAGAGTACGACAACGACGTCGTTTACGATGAGAACAAGATCCCGCATTACGACCTTCCACCGCTGTTGGTGACTGCCGAAGGCAAACCGGTCACCACGGCTGAGCAATGGCGGAACGTTCGGCGCCCGCAGATCCTGTCACTGTTCAGCAACCTTGTTTACGGTTGCGTCCCGGAGCCGGAGAGTCCGATCAAGATGGATTTCGAGGTCAAGAAGACCGACCCCGAGTTCATGGGGGGCAAGGCCACTCGCAAAGACGTGCAGATTCGCTTTAGCAACGATAAGGGCAAGGCGGAAATGCTGGTTCTCGTCTTTGTTCCCAACAAAGGAATCAAACCTGTACGAGCCTTCATGAAACACAGCTTCAACAATACGAAGTCACACGATTTCGAGGCACACCCCGTACAGCAAGGTCGCCTGCGAAACGGATGGCCCCTGGGCAAAGTCTTCGACCGTGGCTACGCCTTCATCGCAGTATATCAACAGGACCTCGTGGGACACAACGAAGTGGGATTTCTCAAGGGCATCCATCCGTTGTTCTACAAGAAGGGGCAGAGCTTTCCCAAAGCGCGCGAATGGGGTGTGCTTTCGGTGGTCGCGTGGGGTGCCATGCGAGCGATGGACTATCTGGAAATCGACAATGAAGTCGATCACACGCGCGTCGCGATCATGGGCCACTCGAAAATGGGCAAAGCCACTCTTTGGACTGCGGCCCAAGACGAGCGTTTTGCCATGGCGATTTCGGCGCAGTCCGGTTGCGCCGGTGCCGCCTTATGGCGAAGACGCTCGGGCGAGACGCTGGAGAAGATGGTTACCCGATTTCCATATTGGCTGTGCAGAAATGCCTGGAAGTTTGTGAACCAGGAAGATGACCTCCCGGTGGATCAACACATGTTGCTGGCCTGCATTGCACCGCGCCCGGTTTATGTTCACAGTGGCATCGAGGACACCTGGGCCGATCCGCGAGGGGAATACCTATCGGCCTATCATGCCAGCGAGGTGTACCGTCTGCTCGGTAAGAAAGGACTGACCTCGGAGTCATCGCCCCCAGTTGACGAGGCGATTATCGAAAGCGACGTAGGGTATCATATCCGTAAAGGGGGGCATTCGATCGAAGACCAGGACTGGCAACACTTCCTAGACTTTGCGGACTATCACCTGAAGAAGTCTGCGGAATCGGAAGACGAAGTTGTCTTCACCAAACAGGTCGAAGTGTTTGGGCTGTATATTTATGCAACAAACACTACCGGCGATGACAAATTACTCCATGCCGCCAACATATTGGCTGAATATATTGATAACGACGAAGATGGTATACCCGACAATCCGAAGATCATGAAGGCTCTGTTAGAGGGAAAAGGTGCCATTGTCATGAAGAAGACTGAAGGAGAGAGAATCACAGGTTCGCATCCGAGAGGCCAGGATCTTTATGACGAGGAGACAATCCCTAATGCAAGAGCACAGGATAGATTCGACGCTTCATTGGAAGAAATCCTGCACATGGTAACAGACGTGGGATGGGAAGGTGCCTATCCGAAAGTGTTCGTAAGAGTACCGGGAACTGAGATTTCAAATGCATTGGATAAAGCCAGAGGGGGGCGCTTTGAGGAGGTCCCGGAGCAATATTCTGATGGCGCCTGGTTTACCTATGATGACGAAACATGTGATTATGATTGCCAGAATTCTGAATATATTTATTGGGCTCTTACCTCGATACTTGGGGCACAGGATTATCCCGGACGTTTAGATCAGATTGGACGTGAATGGAGATTAAATACAAGAGAAAAAGTGAAGGAACGAGACCCCGCTGTTTATGCTATATTAACCAATCCTGAGTATAAATTACCGACTGTACTGCCGGATGGGAAATACCGTGCTAAGACGTTTACGATTCAGAAATATCCTTAAAGGATTACCATTGAGAGCAACATCTTTTTGTACATTTTTTCAGGGCTGTTTTCCTAACCTGGTTATTCTATAGAGTTCTTCATAACTCAATATTAAGAAGACTAGGAGGTTTTGGATGGCTAACAGAGAGAGCTTGAACCGAAGATCGTTCATAAAACATATAGCCGGGGCTACGATTGGGGGATTTGGCTTTTTGGATGTTTGTGATACTCCATATTGGCAGGCTATTAGTGCAACCAGAGAAATCGGATATAAGACTTATGATATCCACTCTGAAAAGGAGAATCAAAAACCAAATGTTCTTCTTATTATATGTGACGACCTTAATGATTACTCGGGAGCATTCAGCGGCCATCCCCAGGTTAAAACTCCCAACAT
>DAOVAK010000117.1 GCA_030671095.1 Deltaproteobacteria bacterium
CCATCCCGCCGATTGCGGCTGGCGAAATGAAGGTTCCCGCGCGCTTCGTCTGATAGAAGTGGGTCATAAAGAGCCGATTTTCGCCAGCATCGCAAATAATAATAGCGTCATCAGAAACGGCTTTACGTATCTCCGCGATAATTCTCTGTGGGAGAATGGGCACCTCATCGGAGGCGAACTCTCGGGCGTTGAAGAAGCCATGCTTCTTTCGGGCTTCCGCTACCCTTTCTCTCCTTGAGATAAGCGTCTCCTGGGACGGATTCCCCAAAAACCGGATGGCCTCCGTTATCTGAGACAAAGCAACGGCCGCATCACCAATAACAGCGTGTTCACAGGGAAATGTCCAGCCTACATTCTTCGGCTCAATGTCAACCTGAATAAGAATCTGGCGCTGTGGATCAAGGAGTTTTGGATTCTCGCTCGCTGTATCGCTAGGACTGAGTTTTGACCCTACGACAAGCACCACATCCGCTTCGCCCACGACAGCGTTTGCCACAGGCAGGCCAAAGTTCCCAAAAACCCCAAGGGACATCTCGTGGGTCTCTGGGAAAACTCCCTTACCGGAAGCTGTTGTCGCAACCGGGGCGCCCATCAACTCAGCGAGACTTTGCAGCTCAGCATAAGCCTGACTGATGCGGACACCGTTTCCCACAATGATAACCGGCCGCCTAGCCTCCAATAATACCCGTGCAGCAGCTTCAACTCTATTCACATCAGCCGCTGCAGGCGTACCCGGCAGGTAGAACTGGGTGGAGTACAAGCGAGGTATGCTGTCTGGACCCACGCGACCTGCGAGAGCGGCACTATGATAGAGCACCGCCACGGGACCGCGTTCTCCCGTCATTGCATGCTTGATGGCAAGCTGTGTGCTCTGAACGGCCTGCACAGCCTCCTGCACTACCATGGTTGTCTTAGTTACCCCGGCAAAACTTCGCCTTGCATCATAAGTGCCATACTCACCGGTACCTGCCTGGTAGGGAGCATGATGTGAGAAGGGTACGTTATCGGAAAGGTCAGTTATCACCAGCATAGGCGAACTACCATGGTGGGCCTCCAGCATGCCAAGCACTGCATTCGCAATCATGAAAATTCCTTGTCCTATGGCCACACCGGGCTTGCCAGTTAGACGACCGTATACTTCGGCCATGACACCAGCTAGAGACTCATGGCGCACGAGGATTGTCCTGATCGAAGACCGATGATCATAGAGGGCGTCAAAAAGATACTTCGTGTTGCCGCCGGATATGCCGAAAACCATATCAATGCCTATTTCTTCAAGCACGCGCACAATTGCCTCGGGCGTAGAGACTTCCTCTTGAAACAACCTTCTCATCGTCACGGCTCACCCCTCCTGCAATAAAATAGCCTTTTTTACCGCCTTTTTTATAAGAAATGCCTTCTGGGGGAAATCTTCGGAAAATGGATTTTTCCCGCTCACCTCCCGTTCCAGCGAAAGGAAATTCTTGAGATCTTCCATCAATACCATCACGGTAGACCGAATGGGCGTCGTATTCATTCAAGTCCGGATTGGCCACGAAGAGCCTCGTCTGCTTCATCCTCCGACCAATTTTGGGGATCATCGTATGGGATCCCATAGTCGCTCAAATGGAAGAGAACCTGAATGGTCTCAGGGAACTCCGAACGGCCTGTACGGCCAACCTGGCTACCTCCATCGGGGTCGGTCCGTCCACATCTTTTTCCATGGGGGCAGCGATTTTCGGAATGGGTGGGCTTATCTAACCTTCATCGAGCACAAGTTCTACTTTTTCTTGGAGATGAATAGAGCTCGCCTCTAGCGGAGTCTTCTCCTGCTTCAGTATGAGCCTCCATTGTACTTTTTCCTTCCTGAAGATGGGATCATATTCCTAAGTAGGCTTCCTTAACCTGGGGATTGGATAAAATCTCTTTCCCCTGTCCCCCTAGGACAACCCTCCCATTCTCAAGAACGTAAGCTTCATCAGCTATAGAAAGTGAGTGAAAAACGTTTTGCTCAACCAGAAGGACGGTGATCCCCTGCGCGTTAATTTCTTTTACCGTCTCAAAGACCTGCTTGACCAAGAGAGGAGCCAGCCCGAGTGAAGGCTCATCGAGCATTAAGAGTTTCGGCCGAGCCATAAGTCCTCGGGCAATGGCTAGCATCTGTTGTTCACCACCGCTTAAGGTCCCCGCCAGCTGGTTCTTTCTGTCTTCCAACACCGGGAATAATCTGAAGACTGCCTCGAGGTTTTCTCCCGTTCCCTTTCTGGCTTGAGGATTGAAAGCACCCAGTTCCAGGTTTTCCAATACCGTCATGTAGGGAAAAAGGAGTCTGCCCTCGGGAATTTGAACAATGCCCAGCTCAACGATCCGGTGTGGGGGAAGGTTTTCGATCCTCTTGCCGAAAAATTCGATTGTCCCGGATGAACACCGAAGAACACCCGAGATGGTATTGAGCGTAGTACTCTTACCGGCACCATTTGAGCCGACAATGGAAACGATCTGGCCCTCCTTTATTCGCAACGATACATTCTCTAGGGCTTGAACATCGCCATAATGGGCACTAATATTCTCTAGATCAAGCAAGATACTCCTCCCCTAGATAGGCATCGATGACCCTCCTGTCCCGGGATATCTCCGCCGGGATGCCCTCGGCTATCTTCTCTCCATGATGGAGAACGATTATCCGATGGGAAAGAGTCATTATTGCCTTCATGACATGTTCAATGATGAACAAGGTAATTCCCTGACGAGAAATTGCCTTGATAATCTCGATAATCTCCTCGGTTTCCCGAGGATTTAACCCTGCCACTACCTCATCGAGCAGGAGAAGCTCAGGTTTCGTAGCCAGAGCCTTGCCAAGTTCAAGCCTCTTCCGATCAGCAATGGTCAAACTGGAGGCGAGGGAATCCCTATACATCGAGAGCCCGATAAAATCCAGAACCCTCATGGCTTCCTCCTTGGCCTCACTTGCTCTTCTTACCCGGGAAAATGCACCCACCATTACATTCTCCAAAACAGTCATATTGTTGAAAGGCTTGACCAATTGGAAAGTCCTTCCAATATGGCTTAGACAGACCTTATGGGGTGGTTTAAGACCGGTGATTTCGTCCCCTTTGAACTCAATTCTTCCCGAGTCGGGGGGCAAGAATCCAGTGATTAAATTGAAGATAGTGGTCTTTCCCGCCCCATTGGGTCCGATTAAACCAAGAATCTCTCCCTTCTTGATCTCAAAACTTATGTCCCTCACCGCGGCCAATCCCCCAAAGCGCTTACTCAAGGATTGAACCCTGAAAAGGGGAGATTTCCCCTCATCAACCCCGGGGTTCGCATCCTCTGGGTCCGATGCCTCCGAGGTGAAAACGGGAGAAGTAAAAACCCCCTCGCCTCCCCCAGATTGGTCGGAACCGGGAAGCCTCCTCAATAATGGCTCATACCAGGTTCTCAGCCAACCAGCAGCCCCATGGGGAAAATAGATCACCGCCACTACCAAGACAATGCCGTAGACGATAAAATTGAGCCCAGCGGAAATACCTCCCAGATAGCCTCTCAGGAGTACATCCAGAGGGATTAGAATGAATGCCCCTATGATAGGGCCGATCACGGTCCCGAGGCCTCCAATTATGGTTAAAAGAGCGAGTTCAATAGAAAAAGGCAGAGAAAAAACCGTATCAGGATCAATAAACAGGAGATACTGAGCATAGAACGTACCTGCAACAGCGGTGAAGAAGACGCTGATTATCAATGCGACAAGCTTACACCGGGAGGTATTAACTCCGAGAGTCTCTGCGGCGTCTTGATCCTCTCGAAGGCTAATGAGATAGAACCCGAATCGGGAATTTCTAATGATATAGGAGACGAGAATGATGAGGAGCATCAAGCCAAGAGCAATATAAGCATAAGGGATTTTGCTGCGGAACATGAAATTCCCTATCTCCGGCTTGAAGGGAATTAACAAACCTACCCCACCTTGGGTTAAACCCCTCCAATAAGAGGCGACATGGCGAAGCACCTCGCCAAAAGCTATGGTAGCCAAGGCGAAAAAATGGCTCCTCAATCGAAAGCAGGGAACGCCAATTCCGATAGCTACGAGAATCGCCAAGCCAGCCCCGGCTAACATTCCAAACCAGGGAGAGAGGCCAAATTTCAGCCATAAGAGCGTTGAGGTATAAGCACCTATTCCGAAGAAGGCAGTGTGACCCAACGAGATCTGGCCGGCGAATCCCCCCACTAAATTCCAGGCCGCTGCCAAGGTCCCCCAGAAGAAGATCATAAGGATAAGGTCTTCGTAAAAGGGATTCCGAGGCAGGATGGGAAGGATAAAGAGAAATACTACTAAGGCCAGCGGGACGTAGACCTGGGGGTGAAAGGGATTCCGAGAAGTTTTCCTTGAATTTGAGCTCATCTCCATACCTTTTCCGTTTTCAGATTTATGCCCGACCGAACAGTCCCGTAGGTCTCAACAGGAGTATGAGGATAAATATGACGAAGTATACCGCCTCCTTGAGATGGGGCGAAAGGAAAAACCCGCTGAAAGCCTCCACCAGGCCGATAATGAGGCCCCCGATGAGGGCCCCGACGAGACTGTTATACCCTCCCAGTATCACCACCACGAAAGCGATCAGGACAAACATTGCCCCAACGGTAGGAAAGGCATAATAAATGGGGATAAGTATCGCCCCAGCAGCTCCCACACAGGCTATACCAATGCCGAAAGCGATCTTATACATCCGGTAAATGTCAATCCCCATGAGCATGGCAGCCCTTTTTTCCTGGGCAAGCGCCCGGATTGCTTTGCCAGTATACGTTCTCTTGAGAAAGGTAAGCAGGGCAGCTATTATCGCCAGGGCGAGAACGAAAGCCACCAAGCGGGGAGTACTTATCATCAAACCACCCAATGATAAGGTAGAGTATGCAGTCCTCACCGTTCGATAATCCGCCTTCCAGAAAAATAGCGCGGCATTCTGCAAGACCAAGGACATCCCGACCGTAACAAATATCTGATTAAGGGGAGGAGCATGGATTATGGGTTGAATGATGATTCTCTGGACGGCCCACCCTATGACGAAGAAGATGGGAACTACCATGAATAGGCTAACATAGGGATCCACGCCGTAGAGCTGAAATAACCAGTACGATGCATACATGCTCAGCATCAGGAATTCGCCATGGGCGAAATTGATGATCTCCACCACACCGAAAATTAACGTAAGGCCGATGCTTATCAGGGCATAGATCCCTCCAAGCAACAGCCCGTTAATGATTAGCTGCAGAACCGTGGTCGACATTTCTCACCTCAGGGAAAGAACCCAAGAAATTCAATCGGGAAGAAGGGGGGAACCCCCTTCTTCCCTTCCATTCCTCCAGTCCTTCACTACAATCCTACTTTACAAAACTGGTCTCGCCTTTCCCTCTCTGTTCCCAGGTTGGCAGGGGAATCAGAGGTTTCTTCATGCCGAATTCCGCCGGATAGACTACCACCATCTTTTTCTCCTGCCACTGCATTAAAGCAGGGTGAGCCAAGAGATTCTGCCCAGCAGCCGGATGCACGGGAGGAGCGAACTTCACCCCGAAGCCGAAAATGGTGCCTCCCTTCGGTATGTCCACCTGGAGGGCGGCTTTTCGAACAGCTTCCGGATCAAGTGAACCTGCTCGGGGAAGAACCTCCTCGAACAGCACACGAGCGCCCACGAAACCAAGGGAAGCATGAGTGGCGGGAAGGTGTCCAAATTTCTTGTTAAATTTCTCCCGAAATTCCTTCAAGACCGCTTTGGTTTTGGCATTCAAAACGTCCGGGTTTATGCCAATGGCGGGGTCTATGTTGAAGATATAGTTGGCCTCCTCGCCAAAGGTCTTTGCCCAGTCTGGCATACCGTGACAGGCCCCGGTGCCGATGAAGGCTTTTACATTGAGATTCGCCTCCTTTGCCTGACGCCAGAACAACAGTCCATCTTGAAGGTAACTGGTGGCGATAATTGCATCGGGCTTTCGGGCTTTAAACCTCATCACCACAGGTGAGAGGTCCACGGTTTTGTGGCTGTAGCTGTCGGTAGCCACCACATTCATTCCCAGTGCCATAGCATGCTTGGCTGCATTACTACCCACTGTGGTCCCGTAAAGAGAATCCTCGAACATAATAGCCACCTTCATCGCCTTAGGGTCTATGCCCAACGTGGGGGCTAGCACCTCCTTGACAAAGTCTGCCGCCATACTACCAAATTGACCAGCTCTGGGACATGTCCTGAAAAGATATTTGAAACCCCTCTCCGTAATGGGATCAGCAATTGCCCCCTGTTCCCAGTAGATGACCTTGTTTCTTTCGGCAACCCCGCTGGCAGCGTAGGATCGAGAACTGGAATAGGTCCCAAAAATGAGCTTCATTCCCTTTACGGAAATGAGTCGTTCACATTCGGTCATGGCCTTCTTAGGATCAACTCCATCTCCCTTGACCCATTCAATCTGCTTCCCCCAGAGACCACCTTTCTCATTTACGATATCTGCTGCAACAGTAGCTCCGTTAAAGGACTCCTGGCCAAGCAGCGCTAAAGGTCCGCTAAATGGAAACAGGGCCCCTATCCTCACCTTCTCGGCGGCCATCACTGCGGGAGAAGCACATAATATGAACACCAGCAGTGACGCCACTAGCAATCCAATTGTGCTTTTTCTCATTTCTTGTCCTCCTTTCATTGCTGAAGAACCAATTATGCTTTTGCTCGTTTCTTCACCCCCTTTCGGTCTATATAGCCTTGTCCAGAAGTTGGAAACCTCACCTCCTTTCTCTCAATGAGAATTTATTCACTCGTTCACGCAAAAACCATTGGATCCCTCATATGCGCAATTGCGATTCTGGCTTTCGAACGATTTGGCTTTACCGAGGACCAAAAGGCAAAGAGCCTCCAAGGAGATATAAAAACCCCTCGGAGGCTACATATTGGCACCTTCTGGAAACCCTTTCTCATTTCTCCCCCCAGAAGGTTGGAGTTATGAACTTCTGGAAGTCGGAATAATAGACTTTTTCCCTTATAGCACAATGGTGATGAAAGTCAAACCTTTTTTAAAACTAAATTAGAAATTCTTGGATAACTGTGGTTCCCGAAGAAAAAGGGGACAGGCTATTTTTTCTTGGTCTTCACTGTGGCCTGGGTAGATTCTAATGCAGGTTCTTTGCTTACCTTCATCTGCCACATCAGCGTTCCATAGGGAGATTGACGATTTGCCTCTTTATGAGACGACTATAACCCAACTCAGTCTCGTTCGATCCTCGGCATCCTTTAACCTTTCGATCAAAAAGTAGCCTGTCCCCTTTTCCCATTACAGACCCATATTCCTCTCTTCTTCAGTAATACATTCATCTATGATCTTTACGGCTTCGTCAATCTCTCCCTTCTGGATAATGAGAGGGGGGGCAAACTCAAGGGCATGTCCCATCGTTTTAATAATCAGTCCCTTCTTTTTGGCCCGATTGAT
>DAOVAK010000095.1 GCA_030671095.1 Deltaproteobacteria bacterium
CCTGTATCGGGCGTTTCGCGAGGAAGTCCCTGAGGAAGAGGAGACCATGCCCATTGGCAAATCTCAGCTCGTGCGAGAGGGCAAAGATCTGACAATGATCTCCTATGGTGCGATGATGCGTCCCACGCTGGAGGCAGCAGCAGAGCTTCAAGAGAAAGACGGCATCGAGGCAGAGGTTATAGACCTGCTTACCATTTCGCCCCTCGATGAGGAGCTCTTTGTTCAGTCTGTACAAAAGACCGGCCATGCTATGGTGGTTCACGAAGCACCACGAAGCTTTGGCCCTGGCGCCGAAGTGGTATCCCGCCTCGTGGAAAAGGCGTTCTTTTATCTGGAAGCCCCGATCGCCCGTGTCACAGGTTTTGATGTGATTATTCCATTATTCGCCCGGGAGAAGGCTTATCTGCCTGGTGCCCAGCGCATCACGAATGCAGCGCGAAAGATGTTGAGTGCTTAGTAATTTTTAGCCCCCCCACTGTGCGGTTTAGCAGTCTGAGGCCACGCCCCTTTTCTCCCTCTCTCCGAGGTGTAGGCTCCACCCTCCGGGGCGTAGTCCCCTACGGGACGGAGTCGAGCCGGAAGCCGGGGCGTAGGCCCTACCCTCCGGCCTGGAAGCCCTACGGGCTGGAAGCGTGGCCGGAGGCAAGGCCGGGTCCTCTGGGCCCGGATTCTTTACTAACCTTCACAATTGGTGCCAAAATGGTATAGGAGATAAGGCATGGAGAAAAGTTTCGATCTCCGTCGGGATGACCGCGCGAAAATATAACAGATCGCGCATAAACTAGGCCGTACAGAAAACTATGAATGTTATCAAGTGTTAAGAAGGGAGGGATAAAGGATGGCCAGATCATTTAGACTGCCTGATCTGGGAGAAGGTATCCA
The DNA here is from genome assembly GCA_030671095.1 of Deltaproteobacteria bacterium. Next base: position 883 of record DAOVAK010000095.1, read on the forward strand.
CGAAGGCGAGGTCCTCGCTGTACTTGTATCGGTGGGAGACGAAGTGAAAGAGGGGGACCCCATTCTGGAGGTGGAGACGGATAAGGCTGCCGTTGAAATACCGTCCCCATACACCGGCACGGTGAGAGAAATCTTGGTTAAACAGGGTGACATGGTTAAAGTGGGCGATGTGCTCATGACCTTTAGCAATGGTGAAGAGGAAGAGGCCGTTGAGGTGGAAAAGCCTGCTGAGCCAGCCGAAAAGGTGGTTCCCATGCCAGCACCAGCTCGTGCAGAGGGGCCTGTGCCTGCTTCACCCGCAACGCGGCGTCTGGCCCGGGAATTGGGCGTAGATCTTCGTCGAGCAATTCCGACGGGTCCAGGGGGATTGGTGTCTGCTGATGATGTGAGGGCCTTTGCCGAGAAGGGTGAAAAGGCTGAAGAACTTCCTGTGGCCCCAAGGGAGAGGCCTGCGGAGGTGGTGCCCATGGCTGCTCCTGTGCCGGCTCTGCCTGACTTTACTAAGTGGGGGCCTGTGGAGCGCGTGCCTGTGCGCTCCATCCGCAGGGCTACCGCCAAGCAGATGACATTGGCTTGGTCCCAGATCCCACATGTTCACAATCAGGAGTGGGTGGACATGACCAAACTGGAGGCCTTCCGCAAGAACCATAAGGCTGAAATTGAGGCAAAGGGGGGTAAGCTGACACACACGGTGTTTGCAATGAAGGCGGTTGCTACTGCACTCAAGACCTATCCGAAGTTTAATGCCACATTGGATACAGGGGCGGGAGAGCTCGTCATGAAACACTATTTCCACATCGGTGTGGCAGTGAACACGGATGACGGCCTGATCGTCCCTGTGATCAAGGACGTGGACCGAAAGAGTATTGTGGAACTCTCTATCGAGTTGAATGACCTGGTACAAAGGACCCGTGAACGAAAGGCGACCCTCGAGGAGATGCAGGGCGGTACATTTACGATTACCAATGTGGGCCCCATGGGGGGGGGATTCTTTGCTCCTATCATCAACTATCCTGAGGTGGCTATCCTGGGTATGGGCTCAGCAAGTATGCAAGCCGTGGTGAAAGAGAAAGAGGAGAATGAGTATGAGATTGTACCACGGCTCATGATGCCCATTGTGCTTTGCATTGATCACAGGGTGCTGGACGGGGCTGATGCGCTGCAGTTCATACGCGTTCTCAGAGAGGCCCTGGAGGATCCGGAAGAGCTGCTGATCACAATGATATAGTTTGTGTTTCTTTAACTACGGACTACTGACGACAAACAACTGACACCCGGGAGGTATACTAACCATGGTTATGGGAGAGTATACGCAAGAGACTGAGTTGCTGGTCATCGGTGCGGGACCAGGCGGATATGCGGCCGCATTCCGGGCTGCTGACCTGGGCATGGAAGTGACCATGGTTGATATAGAGTCACGTCCTGGTGGAGAGTGTCTGTTCCGGGGCTGTATCCCTTCCAAAACACTCCTGCACCTGGCAGATCTCATTCACGATGCCAACCACGCGAAGTCCATGGGAATCAGCTTTGGCGATCCACAGATCGATTTGGATGGGGTCCGGGCCTGGAAAGAAAAGGTTGTTGACACCTTGGCAAACGGCCTGGTTCACATGAGTAAAAGGCGCGGCGTCCAACTTCTGCAAGGCCGGGCTGTTTTCGAGGGATCCGATCGGGTCCGTCTGCATGACTCAGACATCAGTCATATCAAATTCCGACACGCCATACTGGCCACGGGTTCTCATCCTGCTCCTCTCCCAGAGATAACGATGACGGAAGGTGGGCGAGTCATGGATTCCTCTGGCGCCCTAGACCTGGCTGACATGCCCAAGTCCCTGTTCATATTTGGTGGGGGTTACATCGCATTAGAAATGGGGACTGTTTACGCGTCATTGGGCAGTCGCGTCACCCTGGCGGTGAGAAGCGACAGACTTTTGCGCGCTGCCGATCCCGACCTGGCAGAACCTCTGATCCGAAGACTTAAGGGAATGTTCGAAGCCATACACTTCAACACCACAATCGCTTCACTAAAAGAACACAAGAATAAGGTGGACGTCACATTGGAAGGTGAAGTGGACAAGCCGAAACAGACTTTTGACCGTGTACTCATCGCCATTGGCCGCCAGCCCAATACCCAAGATATTGGCTTAGAGACGACCCGTGTCAAACTGGATGAGAAGGGCTTTGTGGTCGTGGATGAGCAACAGCGCACCTCCGATGAGCGGATCTTTGCCATAGGAGACGTTGCTGGTGGGCCATTGTTGGCCCATAAAGCGATACGGGAAGGCAAGGTGGCTGCCGAAGTTCTGGCCGGCAAACCATCTGCTTTCGATGCACGTGCCGTCCCTGCCGTTGTCTATACGGATCCCCAGGTGGCCTGGTGCGGTCTAACGGAAGAGCAGGCCCGCACCCAAAATCGACCCGTAAGGGTGGAGCGGTTTCCCTGGAAGGCCTCAGGTCGGGCAATCACAATGGATGCTTCTGATGGTTTGACCAAGTTAGTGGTTGATCCGGACACAGGAAGGATTTTGGGGATTGGATTAGCTGGGCGAGACGTGGAGGGGATGATCGCCGAAGGGGTTTTGGCCGTAGAAATGGGTGCCCTTGTTGAGGATATGGGTTTGAGTATTCATCCGCACCCCACGCTTTCAGAGACTCTGGGAGAGGCTGCTGAGATTTTTCTGGGAAGTGTGACCCATATGTTGCCTAAGAAAAAAGGAAGATAATTTTCGTGCCTTGGGCACGAAAAGGCTCCCCCACCCATTCGTCTTAGGAGGTTAAGAAGAAAAGATGAGCAATCTGAATCCAGTGAACTACAAGATCCACTTAGAGCCGGATTTGAACAGGTTTGAGTTTGAAGGAAGTGTAGAAATCTCCGTGGAAGCGCTCGAACCGGTGCATGAGATTTCCTTGAATATACTGGAACTGACCATACGGAACTGCAGGGTGAAGCTGGAGGATTCCTACGTGGATTGTCCTTTTTCAGTAGATTCAAAAAAAGAGGAGATGAACATATCTCTTCCAGAAGAGACGGGTGGAAAAATAGACCTTAAGATCGATTACGTGGGAGAGATCAATGACAAGATGGCCGGGTTTTATAGGAGTAGATACGTGACAGGTGGAAATGAAAACTACATTGCGGTGACTCAATTTGAAGAGAGCGACGCGCGACGTGCATTTCCCTGTTTTGATCATCCTTTGAAAAAAGCAACCTTTGACGTGGAGATGATCATTGATGAAACATTAGTGGCCATCTCCAACGGTCCGATCGCCGATGAAAAGTTATTGGGCGATGGTAGGAAGCTTGTCAAATTTGAGAAGACCCCCAAGATGTCCACCTACTTGCTTTTCTTCGGCGTTGGGAAATTTGAATTTATTCACGACAGAGGGAAAGTCTTGGTGCGTGCGGCCACCATGCCAGGGATGACAGCGTATGCCAAATTCGGGTTAGAGTTTGGCAGAAAGGCCCTTGAATTTTCTGAAGACTACTATGGGATAAAGTATCCCCTACCGAAACTTGATTTGATTGCCATTGCAGATTTTGCAGCAGGCGCCATGGAGAACTGGGGTGCGATCACGTTTCGAGAAAATCTGCTTCTTCATTATCCGAATATAACGTCCAAAGCGGGTGAGGAACGGATATGCGAAGTCATTGCCCATGAGATGGCTCACCAATGGTTTGGAAATCTCGTCACCCCTTCTGATTGGAAGTACCTCTGGCTCAATGAGAGCTTTGCCACCTATTTTGGCTATGGCATCGTGACTCACTACTATCCCGAGTGGGATATATGGGAGCAGTTTTTGCAAGGGCAAACGAATGGTGCCCTTGATAGAGACTCCCTACACGAAACCTTTCCCATAGAGATCCCTGGAGGAGAGCATGTGGTCATCAATGCCAGTACCGCACCAATTATCTATAGCAAAGGAGGAAGCATACTAAGGCAGGTTGAAGAATACGTGGGTAAAGAGAACTTCAGGGAAGGTCTTAGACACTACTTGAGGAAGCATGAATATGGGTGTGCATCAAGTCATCACTTGTGGGAAGCCCTTGAAGAGGTTTCAGCCATGCCCGTGACCAAAATGATGAAGAGTTGGATTGAACAGCCGGGGTTTCCCCTGGTTGAAGTGAAGAGGGAAGGGAGTAGATTGCTGCTGACGCAGAGAAGGTTCACCTATCTAGACAATGACTCGGGACAGGAATGGCTCATTCCCGTGGCGATCAAGGTTTTTTACAGCGACGGTCAATCAAAGACCAAAACCACCCTACTTGAGAGCAAAAGCATGGATTTGGATGTGGGCAGCGACGTGGTAGCCTATAAGATAAATCACGAACAGACCGGATTCTACAGAGTCAGGTATCTGGAAATGAACGATTTACAAGAGCTTGGGAGCCGGGTAGCCAGGAAGGATTTATCCCGGGAGGACAGGTGGGGCCTTCAAACCGATCTATATGCCCTGGTAAAGAGCGGCCATGTTTCCATTGATGATTATCTCCAATTTCTCGCCAGTTATTCCAACGAAGACGCATTCCTGCCCCTCACGAGCATTGCCGGGAACTTGTTCCACGCCTACTCGATCATGCAGGGCGCGAGGAGAAATAAAATTTTATCCACGGCCAAATCATTCCTGGAGAGGGTCATCTCAGATATAGGCTTTGAGCCAGAGCCAGAAGAAAGACATACCATATCCATACTTCGGGACCAGATTTTATGGCATTTGGCCTTGTATGAATCTGAAGATGTGGTAGGGTTTGCGACCAGCAAATTCTCTTCCCTGATGCATGGAGAAAAGGTCCACCCAGACATCATGAGAAGTGTCATGCAGGTTGGTGCCTTGCAGGGTGACAAGAGCGTTTTTGAGTGGTTTACTGAGAAACTAGGATCCTCTGAAACTGAGCATGAAAGAATGAATATGCTCGCGGCACTGGGTAGTTTCAGGGAGAAGGGACTGGTGGAAAGGGCTCAACAATACATCTTGGAACAGGTGCCCCCCAGAAATAAGTTCGTCCCAATCACTTATATGGCGGCCAACCCTCATGCTGTGCCTTACATGTGGGAATGGTATATGTCCAATTTGGAAGCCCTTGAAAAGTTTCATCCAATGCATTATGAACGGGTCATCGCAGCAGTCGTCCCATTGTGCGGGTTGGGGCGTGAAGAAGAAATAGGTTCTTTCTTTCAGGAATATATGTCCAAAAAAGAAAGGGCCAAAGATGTGATAAAGTTGTCCTTGGAGAGGCTGAAGATTAATTCAAAGATGAGAATTTCGTAGCTTATTTACGGAAGGCGGACAGGAGAGATGGGCAACAATCAGGAGAAAAAGAGGAAAAAGCGAGTATTTTCAGGCATTCAGCCCACAGGCGAAATTCATATTGGAAACTATTTGGGGGCCATTCAGCACTGGGTGTCGATACAGTCAGAATTTGACTGCATCTATTGCGTGGTGGACTTGCATGCCATTACGATTCCCCAAGATCCTAAGATCCTCAAGACAAAAATCCGGGAGGTGGCTGGTCTACTTATCGCCGCTGGGATAAATCCGGAGCAGACTGTTGTGTTTGTACAATCCCATATAACTGCACACGCTGAACTGACCTGGATACTCAATTGTTTCACGCCCATTGGCTGGATGCAGCGTATGACCCAGTTCAAGGAAAAATCTGAAAAGCAGAAAGAGCAAGTAAGCGTGGGTCTATTTGACTACCCTGCCCTGATGGCGGCAGATATTCTGCTCTACGATACGGATCTCGTTCCTGTTGGTGAAGACCAGAAGCAGCACCTTGAGTTTACACGAGACCTTGCACAACGGTTCAACACCATGTATGGGGAGACCTTCGTCCTTCCAGAGGCTTCGATCCCGAAAATAGGCGCACGGATCATGGGTCTGGAGAATCCCACCAAGAAGATGAGCAAGAGCGAGGGGGGGGAAGGCAACACCATTAATCTGCTTGATTCACCTGATGAGATTCGGTCAAGAATTAAGAGGGCCACGACAGACTCCCTTCGAGAAATACGCTTTGATGAGAGCCGTCACGGCATTCATAACCTCCTGGTCATTTATGAGCTCTTCACAGGTGACAAAAGAGGAGACATAGAAGCCCGGTTTGAAGGAAAAGGCTACGCAGATCTGAAAAAAGAACTGGGGGAAGTCGTGGTAGAAGGTTTGAGGCCTGTTCAGACCCGATACAAAGAATTAACCGAGGATCCAAAGCACTTGGACACGTTGCTTTCCAAAGCTGCCGACAGAATCCGACCCACAGCGGATAGGGTCTTGACGAAAGCCAAAGAAAGGGTGGGAATCGGATGAGCACGGAGCGGGCGCTATATTGAATATAGTTGAGGCTCCCTGCAGTTCCGCTTTTTGAGCGTGACTGCAGGGAGCTTCAATTTGAGGAGGTCGAGGACGCATGGAAACAAATGAGGCTATTATGGCGTTTTCTCAAAGTGAAAAGATCAAGGCGGGACTCATCTGGGTTTCTCAGACCCTTAATCTGCTAGAGGGGCTTCCCGGCGGAGAGAAAGCGGGAGGAGAAAAGGTGATCAATGCTGTGCTGAACATGGTGGGAAACGAAATCAGATTGGCCAAGGCTGTGGGCGGGGATCGCGGATGGGGGGAGATCGAACCCTATCTTGAAAAGGCACTCGTCATGGTCAATTCCGGTGTGGGAGGGGAAGCCAACGCAAATCTGTCCAAGGCCCTAAGCAAAGTTACAAATATCGCTCATGGGTCCATGACCTTCCTGAAGGAGAAGGGACTCCTTTGATTGACTTCTGCTGCTGGAGGGACTACTTAATCAATCCGAAGTTCATGATTTCTTGTTGCAGATAGCAGGTTCTTACGATGCAGGTCCTGGTTCTCTATTTCTCCAAGGGTGGAAACACGAAGAAATTGGCCCAGCAAATTGCACGGGGTGTGGAACAGGTGGACGGCGTGACAGCTGTGTTGAAGCATACGCGTGAGGTTACGAAAGATGACTTCTTGGCCTCATCGGGCGTTATCGCTGGATCTCCCGTATATTTTGGTGTCATGGCAGCTGACCTAAAAAGGGTATTTGATGAATTTGTCGGCACGCGCAAAAGGATGGAGGACAAGGTGGGAGCGGCGTTTGCCACATCAGGGGACCCCAGCGGAGGCAAGGAGACCACAATAATGTCTATCATCCAGACCTTGCTGATCTATGGGATGGTCATTGTGGGTGATCCCATGTCTGCCACCGGCCACTACGGGGTCTCGTGTGCCGGAGCTCCTGACGAAAGGACAGAGAAAATTGCGATCAAACTTGGCCAAAGGGTGGCTGAGCTTGCAAAGAGGTTGCATGGATAA
>DAOVAK010000482.1 GCA_030671095.1 Deltaproteobacteria bacterium
ACTATGCCTCTGATGAAAGTGCCGCCAGGGAGGTTCTCAAGGGATGGCGGAGTCTGGATATGGGCGACAAGTTGGCCGTCGTCTACTCCCCTTTGGAAAGAACAAAGATGGAGCCGGATGTGGTTCTGGTCTATGCCAATCCAGCCCAGATGATGCGGCTAATACATGGTGCCACATACCATACGGGCAAGCCCATCCAGAGTAGCTTCTCAGGGAGAGCGGGCTCCTGTACGGATGGTGTCATCGGGGCGTATCTGGACAATGAAGTCAAAGTTGTGGTTCCTGGTAACGGTGACCGCGTTTGGGCCACCTGCCAGGATCACGAAATACTCATGGCCGTTCCTGCCGGAAAGATTGCTGAAGTGGTAGAGGGATTAGAAAAGACGCATCAAAAGGGGATCCGGTATCCTATTCCCACTTATGCCCGTTACAGGCCTGAAGTGGCCTTTTCCATACCCCTATCTGATATCTTCAAACCGAGGGCGTGAAAGGGGGACGTGCTCAACGAAAGAAACCCAAGGATGGATCTTCGAATAAAGAGGAAATATGGAATTAGAGAGAGACATCACCGGAGAGATCTCAAGATTTGCTGAAACGATTTCCTACGATGCGCTTCCCCGCACGGTTATCGATGAGACCAAGAGGCTCATCCTTGACTCCATTGGATGTGCCATCGGGGGGGTGATCACAGAGAAGGGCAGGATTGGCATAAGATTTGGAGAGAACTTATTTGAGAAGGGAGATACCACCATTTTGGGTCATGCAAAAAATGCCCATCCTTTCTCATCCGCCTTTGCCAACGGGGAGCTGATGAATGCCCTTGACTATGAGTCCCTCCTTGCACCACCAGAACATCTCACCCCTTATGTCATGCCTGCATGCATTGCCAGTGCCGAAATGAATAATGTTTCAGGTAAGGAACTCATCCTATCCATTGCCATAGCCCATGAGATCACAACGAGGTTAAGTGAATCCCTTGTATTCGGCAACAGATTCAGCGTGGAATTGCCCGAAAAGGGAATCGCCCTGGCCTTGCCCACCCCAGGATATGGGATATGCCTGTTTGGCGGCATTGCAGGGGCGGGAAGACTTATGGATTTCACGGATGGCGAGATAGCCAATGCCATGGGTATTGGAGGCTTCTCCTGCCCCACACCTATGCTGGCAAAGTTTGCCATGACAGTTCCTGTCTCCATGACCAAGTACCTCTCATCTGGTTTGATATCGCAAATAGAGATGATGTCTCTTCTTCTCACCAAGCTCGGCCACACCGGTGACAGGGGTGTCCTGAATAGTGAGTATGGTTTTTTCAGATCTTTTGGTTGTGAGACCTGGATGCCCCAAAAGGTGATTGAGGGATTGGGTAAAGAATGGCGATTTCCGGACAGGATCTTTTACAAAACTTACCCCTGTTGCGGTGCTATGCAGAATGTGCTGGGGCTTTTCCATCAGATTATCACTGCCAATGACCTCTATCCCGAGCATATCAAAGAGGTCATCGTTGTCATTAACCCCCTTGGTGAGCTACCGGCCTGGAAAAATCCGGACGTGCGTTCACACGTGGACATTCAATTCAATACGGCCTTCCTGTTTTCCCTTTTGGCCCACAGGGTCGAGATAGGTCCATTATGGCAGACTGAAGAAGTAGTGCGCAGTAACGGGATCGGGGAATTTGCAAGAAAGGTCAAAGTTTTTACCCATCTCGATAAAGAAGCAGAAGGGAAACCGGATGTTACAGTGGTTACTTCAGGTGAGAAGGATCAAAAGATTTTTTCGGGGAGGGGTTTATCGATGGCAACAGAGATGTCCGAAGAGAGATTGATCGATAAGTTCAAAAGGAACGCTAAAGGGATCACAGGGGAATCAAAAGCGAGTGAGTCCATTGATGTCATTCTGGGGTTGGAAGAGCAAGAAGATATTTCAATGCTTATGAAACGCCTGGTACCATGATAGATCCAAGAAAGAGGGACGCTTAATTCAGAGGACAGACGACAGCCGCCAAGGAGCAAAACGTAAACATCAGCCACCCATTGCTTTGAGTAACACTCAATTGTTTGTTGACCGTTGTCAGTGGTCGGTTATAAAAGAGAGATTTCCTCTATCACGCAGGTTAGCTATGGAGCTGAGAAAACGCCGGCTCCTCTGTGGCCCCGGATTTTTTGGTTCAGAGCCAAGGATTCTGTGGGAGGGAAGATGAGGAGTTTTCAAAGACGGGAAGGAGTGAACTGGCTATGGATGATATTTTGGAGATCATGAAGACCAGGAGGAGCATTCGGCGGTACAAACAGAAGGATGTCCCGGATGAATTGCTCGACAAGATCATGGAGGCGGGACGCTGGTCCCCGTCCGGTGATAATGCCCAGCCCTGGCGGTTTATTGTTGTCAGAGACCCCGAGGTAAAGAAGGCGATGGGAAAGATTGCCACAGAGGGAAGCGGAAGAAGATTTACGGCCGAGTATTTCACCGGCCACATGCAAGAGCGGTTCAAAGGACTGAAAGACGAGGAGAAGAAGGCCAGGGCATTTAAGAAATTGAGGTCCGGTGCCGTGTCATCATTTTTGGCCGACGCCCCAGTCGTTATTGTGGTCTGCGCTAAACTGGATGTGTGGGATGTTCCCTACGACGCAGCCATGGCGACACAAAACATGCAGCTAATGGCCCATGCCCTGGGTCTTGGGACCTGCGTTGTCGTCGCGCCGGTCTCGGACATGAGGGATGACATAAAAACAATGGAGTTACTCAATGTCCCCCATGGGTACAAGATCGTGGCACCCCTTGCCATTGGCTACCCGGATGAAAGTCCGAATCCAAGGCCCAGGTTGCCGCTTGAGGATATTGTCTTTCACGAGGCGTTCGGTCAAAGGAGGGAAAAATGACAGATCGTTCTTATTTTCGAGATATCGTCTCTGCGCTGGAGAAGGCACTTTACTACGAGCGGGGGCGAGGAGGCTACTTCAGGGCGACCATGGTGGGTACGGATTTCATTGATCGCGAGCAAATCAAGGGAGAGACTTCTGAGGAGGTCATCGACAGTTGCGTAAACGTGCTGATTGAAAAGAAAATGATCGAGAAGGCGACCAGCACGAAGGACGATAGCGGAACCTTTTTCACATTCGAAATAGAAGGGTGCGCCCATCTGCCCGTGGAGGCTCGGCTGAAGGAGGAGGGCGTTCCCGCCTTTGTCTGTCCCCCCATAAACATGATCCTGTACAAGATAAGGGAGCTTGTCGGCCTTGCCGTCGAAATCGCAGA
>DAOVAK010000038.1 GCA_030671095.1 Deltaproteobacteria bacterium
TGGACCCAGCCCACTGATGGTTTTAATCTCGTTGGTGTTTGCCAGGTAAACCATGATGGGAGCCACCCCCGCAAAATTAACAAAATCCGACTGCAAAATGCCGAGGCATATTCCAGCAGCCACGCCCGCGTCGATGGCATTCCCCCCCTTTTCCAGAATTCTCACCCCTGCCTGCGTAGCAAGATGGTGGCCAGACACGATCATCCCCGTTGTACCTCTGATAACGGGCCGGTGAGATGATCTCGACTGTTCAAAATTCGGAGAAATCTGTTCAGCAGACATGGTTCGCCTCCACAATGTTTGAGATTCCAGTGTTAAGCTTCCATCTACTCTTCCCCAAGAGGATAGAGTTACTTTAGAACTTGTTGGAACAGCCTGAGCAGGTTACCGCCCATAATGAGTTCGATTTCTTCCATTTTGTAGCCGCGCTTTTTTAACCCCTTGATAAGGTTCGGCAATTCCTCCACGGTTTCAAGGCCAGCCGGGAAGCCGATTTCAGGTGCAGCCTTTCCCATCTTGGCTGTAATTTCTCCCGCCAACAATTCCGGGGCATAATCTATGTAATCCGGGCCTATTGCCACGTGAGTAACCCCCGTCAGGTCTTTAATGTGGTCTATATGGTCTATGAGGTTATCCATTGTAGCGGCACGTTCGCTTACGAAGGGAGGACAAAACACGACTCCCACTACGCCACCTTTTTCGGCGATCCCTTCTATGGCTTCATCACTGAGGTTTCTGTAGTGATCGCGAACGGCTTTTGCATTGGAATGAGAAGCCATAATCGGATGCTGGCTAACCTCCAAAACATCCATCACGCAGGCCTCTGAGAGATGGGAAACATCGATGACGATACCCAAGCGGTTCATTTCTCCCACGACCTGTCTGCCAAAACGGCTCAACCCTCCCGGGTTAGCCTCTGCCCCGCTATCGGATAACTCGTTCCTGAAATACCACCCCAACTGCATCACGCGTAAACCAATCCTATGAAACGTACGAAGCATAAACAAATTACCATCCAGCGGCATACCGCCTTCCAAGTTAAATATAATACCAACCTTATCGGTATTTAAAACCTTCTCAAAATCGCTCGCACTGGTAATTATCATCATATCTTCCGGCGCCTCTTCCACCTCGGTAATCATATTATCCATGAATTTCAAGGCACCCATGGTCTGGGTTCGGAAACCCACGGTTGCATTCCCGAAGGGCCTTAGCTGGTCTCCCCCGGTGGCGATTACCACGAACTTCACCCCGGCCTTGCGGTAACGGGAAATGTGGATCCTCTTCATAACCTGGGTTTCGCCTTGCAACCTGCGATGACACACGTCGACAGCTACATCCTCGTGTCCTAAGAAAGCAAACATTTCCTACCACCTCCGTTTACATGTTGGACAAGGATTTCTTCTTGGAGACCTATCCCAACCTAGAATGAAGCTGTGGAAAGAACTCTGAGTGGGTGCCCCGGTTGCAGGTCAAAAGTGGTTATTTGCCGAGTTAAATCTCACGGCCTCGAGATCTCCTCATTTGTTGAAACAGAGGCCGCTTCTTTAGCCTCTATTGCTCTGATTTGGGCTTCCCTTCTGAGCCCAAGAACAACCGCCAACACGGAGAGCAAGATGAACATGAGAGAAATCGGCCTCGTGAAAAACAACATGGGCCCTGCATCTGGGAGCATGAGCGCCGCCCGTAAATTTCTTTCCATGATCGGGCCTAGAATCAAAGTCATGGCAACGGCGAGGACCGGGAATCCCCCCTTCTGGCAGAGATACCCCAAAAACCCGAAAATAATGGAGATCCAGAAGTAGTAAACATGTCCGTAGCCTATGGAGGCACCGGTAATGGCCAAAACCGATACAATAGGCATCAAGTACTTCCTTTTGATCAAGGCAACCTTGGCAATGTGTTTAGCTAACGACAGACCCAAAGGCAAAATTAACAAGTTGCACATTATCATCGTCCCGAAGATGACGTAAATCAGAGTAGCTTCCTCGCGGAACAACGTGGGTCCCGGTATCAAGCCATGGATGATCATTGCGCCCATTATCATGAGGGTATTGGTGTCCCCCGGGATTCCCAGGGTGAGCAAGGGAATCAGGGCTCCGCCGGTCACTGCGTTATTCGCAGACTCACTGGCACACACTCCTTCAACTGCCCCCTTGCCAAATTGCTCGGGATGTTTGGATTTCCGCTTGGCCTCGCCGTAAGCCATAAAGGAGGCTACGACGGCACCGGTTCCAGGCAGGATTCCGATGAAAGTACCAATGAGGCCCGACTTGAGGATCGTAACCCACAGCTTCGGCAAGAGCCTGTAGGCAACCACCAGACCCGAAACTCCTTTTTGCAGCTTTGCAACGGCCTCGGTTTGTTCCGCCATTCGGAAAGCTTCTGCAACACAGAATAGGCCTATAATAGCGGGCACCGGCGGTATCCCTATCATGATTTCCTGGATGCCGAAGGTAAATCTCGGAAATTGAGCGACGAGATCAATGCCGACCGTGGAGAGCAGGAGCCCTAGGCAGGCGGCGATAAGACCTTTAACGACGGATTTGCTCGATAGAGAGAATACAACGGCTGTTGCAAGCAAGCCCAGTGAAAAGTATTCTGGCCCTGCGAACCAGGTTGCCACCTGGGCCAACTTCAGAGAAAGGAAGATTAAGAAGATGCAGCTCAGAAGTCCTCCCAGGGTCGAAGACATTGTCGCTACGCCGAGTGCCGTTCCCCCTTCTCCCTTCTTGGTCATCGGATGTCCATCAATTGCTGTTACCGCTGCTGTAGGAGTACCAGGGAGATTCATGAGGATAGCGGTAATAGACCCCCCGTATATAGCTCCACAGTAGATGCCCAAAAGCAAAATGAAGGCCGAAACCTTGGAAAAGGTGAATGTCAGAGGAATCAGTAAACCGATTGCCATGGTGGACGTTAGGCCCGGGACCGCTCCCACCACGATTCCAGCTAACACCGAACCAAGCACCAGGAGAAAATGCTGGGGTTGCAGGATAATTGCAATTGCCTGTGCAAATAGACTCAAGGCTTAATTCCTCAGCCTATTTCACTCTAAGATACCTTCCAGCCATACGCCGGGAGGTACATAGGCTTTAAGCACCTTAATGAAGAAAAAATAAAGGCCGAACGCCGTAATGGAGGAGAGTATGACGCTCGTTATGGTCTTGGTTCGGAAGAGTTTCATTAGGATGAAGACATAGACACCGGTGGACAGTAGGAACCCCATTTTCACGATGAACCAGGGGTAGACTATACTGGAGATAAACACGTAAACTATGCGGCGCGCCGTAACCGAGGCTTCATCCCTGGTTCCCTTCCTCCATAGACCGCACAACTTCCTCAAAGACTCAAGGGGGCTCGGGGTATCCGAAGAAAGTCTTCTTATGAGCTGTACCACGAGGAAAATTGCCGCGATTCCGGTAATGACACACAAGGTTCTAGGGAACAGGGCACCTCCCCCGGGGTCGCCTGGAAGCTGGGGAAAGGTAAAGGTGATTGTGAAGAAGACGACGCTAATCACCAGGGCAATTATAACTATTATCCACTCTGCGATCATAATTTACGACCACAATTTAGGTTAGGCGAGGCCGAAACCTCGCCTAACCGTATTGTATTACTTTCCCCCCTTGATGATACGTAATGCCGTTGTCATGTCTTTTTGCATATTATGCATGTGCTTGGTATAAGCGGGGCCATCCTTCTTCAGAATCGAGAGCCCTAGCTTGTTGAGTTCCTGTTCAAATTGAGGAATTCCCCATACCTTTTTGGTGGCTTTTGAAAGCACCTTCTTTGCCTGCTTCGGAAGGCCCTTAGGACCACCTATTCCGTAAGGGTGCTCCCATACGACGTCCCAACCTAGTTCCCTCAAGGTGGGCATATCCGGATAATCAGGTTGCCGTTTAGAAGACATATATCCGAGGAACTTGAGTTTTCCCTCTTTTATGTATGGGATGTTGGGTCTCACCCAGGTAACGTTGATGTCAACGTGTCCGCCCAGTATTGCCGCGGCCTGCTGAGGGGAACCTGTGTGGACAATGGCCTTAGCGTCGAACCCGGCAGCCTCCATCCATAATACCAACGGCTGATGGTAAACGCCACTGATGTCGGAAATACCCACGGTGAGTTTGCCCGGTTTCTTCTTAGCGTCCGCCACGAAATCCTTGGCCGTTTTCCAAGGGGCATCGCTCCTCGCGACAATAACCGGGGATTGAAAAGCAAAGCCTCCCAATATATCAAAATCCTCGATGTATATCGGGGATAGACCCATCGGTTTGAACTTGGGCAGATCTCCCTGAATCGTCACGAGGGTATAACCGTCAGGTTTGGCATTCTTGGCGGCAGTATAGCCAATACTTCCACCTCCCCCGGTGATATTTTGAACAATCACCTGCTTCCCGATGAATTTCTCAAACTGCCTTATAAAGATCCTGGTAGCCGTATCAGCTCCCCCACCAGCTCTCCACATAATAATCCAATTGAGGTTTTTTTTGGGATATTTCTCTGCTGCACCGCTGTACCCCATCAGCACAACCGATGCGAGAAATACTACCCCCAGGACGATGACCAAACTTTTGATAACTTTCATTCTTGACATAATCTCTCCCTCCTTATTAGGTTTGCATTATCGTTGATTCCCTTTTTTTGCACTCACCTCCTTTCTCCGGCAGTATTTCATCCGCCAGATGTTATCCCTATACTTTAATTTGCGCCTTTATGCGGGCTTCAATTGTAATGCAGCTTTCCTTCTTTGTCAAGAAATTTTTCTGCGGGGTGTTCCCTGATTTTTTTAGGAAATATTTTTGTAACTCTCTAATTTTATTGAGAAATATATATTTCAATAGGGAACTCAGGAAACTCAAGACCTTTTTGGATCTTACTAACCCCGGAAATCTTCCAGGATCTCAACGCATGGGATATATCGACTATGCCCAATTGGGCAAACCGCAGAAAAGCGGCGTTGACTATGTGACGCCGCTGAAATATAGTACAGACTATTATCTTCGCGTTTCCCCGTGTTCATGGATTTGAAATGAATATAGAGATAATGTCATTTTCTGTTCTGCTGCCAGCAACGATCACACTATGTGCAGCTTTCTTGTTCGCAACTTCTAGCACCTTGGTGCGCGCGGGCATAAGAGACGCAAATGCCACTGTTGGATTGTCCATTACATTGACCATCAATGTTTTGGTGCTATGGGCGTCGAGTTTCTCTTTTTATGATGTGAATTTTGATGTCTGGCAATGGCGCTATTTTATCATGGCCGGACTATTTGCTCCCGCTCTCGCGCGTTTTTTCAACTACAGGGCCATTGCCAAACTTGGCCTCAATATCTCTGCTCCTATTATTTATACCTACCCTGTTGTTTCGGTTTTTCTTGCCATGGTATTTCTCGGCGAACGATTGCCGTTTTGGGGGCTTATTGGAGGATTTCTCGTTATCTTTGGCGGTATTATTGTCGGCTCAACCAAGGGGAATAGGGAAATTGCTTTTGAAAAGAAATACCTCGTTTTCCCCATCTTGGCAGCATTTTTTTATGGAAGTTCTTTCGTCTTCCGGAAGCTGGGTATTGATCTGGTAGCCTCGCCCATTATAGCCGCAGCCGTAACTGCTACTGCTTCTTGGATCCTCCTTGCTTTATATCTCATCATTACTCAACGTCATCGTGGTATTCATGTAAATCGACGTGGAATCGTTTTTTTTTCTCTCGCCGGATTGGCCTCTAGCATCGCTATTCCCTTGCTCTACTTGGCTTTTCAAATGGGAAACGTTGTTATCGTAGCCCCCCTTAATAATACAGTTCCGCTTTTTATTCTCCTTATTTCGTACATTTTCTTTCGGGAGGAAGAGCTGTTCTCTTCCCGCATTATCAGCGGCACCATATTCATTGTTGTCGGCGTAATTTTGCTCACCGCCTCACATAAGGGGATAGTATGAAAATCAAGGTTTGTTTAGCAGGGGCTACAGGACGGGTTGGACGTTGCCTTGTGAATGGAATTTTGAAGTCTAAAGATTTGGAATTGGTGAGCGCTGTATCTCGTACATATAAAAAACAAAATTTAGGTAAGGTCCTAAATAACTCCCGAATAGACTTGGTAATCAGCGGCTCAGTTGCGGAAGCATTACGTACAACAACTAATGTATTGATAGATTATACACACCCACATATCGTCAAAAGCAATGTTTTATGTGCAGTAAATAATGGAGTGAATGTTGTCATGGGGACCTCTGGCCTTACCGATGATGATTACAAGGAAATTGACGTATCTGCCCGTTTAAACAGGGTGGGTGTTTTAGCCGGGGGTAACTTTGCAATTACAGCCTCACTGATGCAACGGTTCGCTTTGATAGCAGCCAAGTATATTCCTCAATGGGAGATTATAGATTATGCGGATGTCAGTAAGATTGATGCACCCAGCGGGACTACCCACGAGCTTGCCTCTCGATTGTGCCGGATAAGAAAGCCAGTTTTGCATCATTTAATTGAAGAGACACACGGCGCAAAGGAAAGCAGAGGAGCAACGGTCAGCGGCTCTCAAATTCATTCGATACGCCTTCCTGGATATGATTTCTCGGCTGAGGTGATATTTGGATTACCGAATGAAAGATTGATAATTCGTCACGAAGCCATCAACAGTGCGGAACCTTACGTAGCAGGAACTTTACTGGCTGTTCGGAAAGTTAGTTCTTTCGTAGGGGTTGTAAAGGGCATAGACAATTTTATAGAGTGAAAGATTCTTTGCAGCTTGTCCATTAAAGGCAGTGTCACGTTTCGTCAAAAATCCACTTCAAGCTTGCGGGTATGATACCGAACTGTGATTTTCGTTTTAGGGTATTGCCACCCAGACTTGGAGATATTTCATGTTCATTTCTTTCGACCTTAGAACCAAGAAGGGAGGGTAATTCGGCTTGGAACTCAAAGGCAAGATCGCGATTGTGACCGGCGCAAGCCAAGGAATAGGAAAGGCCATCGCCTTGGGATTGGCTGAAGAAGGGGCCGATGTGGTGGTAAATTGTGATCGAAATGTTGATGGAGCAGAGATAGCGGCAGATGAAATTCGGGCTCTTGGGCGTCGGGCGATGGTTGCACAGGCAGACGTTTCAAAAAGCGATGATGTAAAGCGAATGGTCCGGCAGGTTTTGAGGGGTTTTGGGAGGATCGATATTCTGGTCAATAACGCTGGGATTTTCATTGCTGGCCCTGTCGAGGATTTAAGGGAAAAAGATTGGGATCGCGTTATGGAGGTGAATCTGAAAGGTGTCTTCCTCTGCTGCCGGGCCGTTGGGAGGCACATGATCGAGAGAAAATCCGGCGGATCGATAATCAATGTGGCATCGATATCCGGTAACATGCCTGAGCTCAATCTCGGTGCCTATACGCCGAGCAAGGCCGGAGTCCTGGGGCTGACCCGCCTCCTCGCCGTTGAGTGGGCAAAATACGGCATCCGAGTGAACGCGCTCAGTCCGGGGCCCATAATGACATCTCTGCAGCAAAGGGCCTACCCGAGCGAAAAGCTCTTGGATTCAAGGAACAGAGCAGTACCAATGAACAGACACGGAACACCTGAGGAGATGGCCAGGGTTGTTATTTTCCTTGCATCGGACGATTCTAGTTACATTACCGGGGAGAACATCACTTCTGATGGAGGGTCGATGATCAGCATGTTTTACCTCGTTCATCAGTTGGCGAGCATGTCTGAGAGGAGTCCACAATAGGGTCAGTCACAAATATCTTCGGAAATGCGTCGAGGGTCTGCTAGTTCGCTTACGGAGCTGATTGATGCGTTTGAAGGATCAGGAGAAAAAAATACTCGATGGCAAGCATGGAGAGGCGGCACGGATTGCCCTGTCATTACTGGTCGACTTGGGGGAGTTATTTGGTGCCGAGGAAATGATGGAGGTATCGCAGGTCCACATCGACAGCTCAATGTACATAGTCGATGCTGGGTTGGAATTCGCGGAACGATTGGCTGAATTGGGAGCCAAGGTAGCGGTTCCCACATCGCTTAATCCTAGTGCCATCGATCTCGAAAGGTGGAAGGAATACCGCGTTCCTCCTGAGCTTCTGGAAAAGAGCAGGAGGATGGAAAGAGCCTACCTCAAGATGGGAGCGACACCCACGTGGACTTGTGCGCCCTACCAACAGGGGATGATCCCTCGGTTTGGCGAACAGATTGCCTGGGGGGAATCCAATGCAATTGCTTTTGCCAACTCGATCATCGGTGCTAAAACCAATCGTTATGGAGACCTCATGGACATCTGTGCTTCTCTCGTGGGAAAGGTTCCGAAATTCGGTCTTCATTTGCCGGTGAATCGGATGGCTGAAGTACTGATTCGTCTAAGAGGTGTTACCCATGAAATGCTTGAGGACAAGGCAATCTACCCGCTTCTCGGATTCTTAGTGGGAGAAATGGCTGGGGACCGTGTCCCAGCTGTCGAAGGAATTCCCCAGGATGTCGAGATCGATAGCCTCAAGGGTTTCAGCGCCGCGGCAGCCTCGTCCGGGGCGGTTGGCCTTTTTCACTTGGTTGGTGTGACTCCAGAGGCTCAGACACGAGAAATATGCCTTCAGGGCACAGGATCGAGGGAGGTAATGGAAATCCCACCCAAAATGATTGGGAATGCGGAGAAGAGGCTTTGGACAGCCAAGGATGATGTGGTGGATCTCGTGGTCATCGGCTGCCCCCATCTTTCCTTCATGGAGTTTAGGGAGTTGGTCCATCTCATGAAGGGCAATAAAGTCCATAGTTCCATTGCCTTTTGGGTTTTCACGAGCCGAACTATCTACGGATGGATCAAGAACTGTGGAATATTGAAAGACCTCACTAACTCAGGCGTCGCGGTATTTACCGATGGGTGCCCCCTTCTCTACCCCCAGGAGACATGGCACTTCATTGTCATGATGACCAATTCTGCCAAGCTGGCCACCTATTGCTACTCCCAGACGGGCCTGGATGTGGCTTATGGAAGTCTCGAGGACTGCGTTGATACCGCCGTTCAAGGAAGAATTTGTCGGAGAAAATCCCCATGGGAAAGACACTAAGAGGATGTTGTGTAGTCCCCGGAAAATGTGAAGGGGAATTAGTCGTTACCTCTCAGCCTATCAGTTTTTGGGGCGGTGTAGACCCTGCGACTGGATGTATCAATGACCCGTGCCATGAGCTTTTTGGTCAGTCGATCTCGGGCAAGGTTCTCGTCTTTCCCTTTGGCAAGGGATCGAGTACGACATCTCTTATCATTTTGGAGTTGGCCAGGGTTAATAAGGCTCCCGCCGCCATTATTAATCTGAGAACAGAACCCATCCTGGCGACGGGTCCTATTGTCTGTAAGCATCTTTATGGCAAGGAGATTCCCGTTGTCACCCTGGATGAAGGAGCATTTCAGATGCTGAAAACGGGACAGCATGTTGTGGTCAATGCTAGTGGAGGAGAGGTGATTATAAAAGAGTGAGATCTTAGAGAGACCCTACGAGATTGGCGGGATCTTGGTGGAGAGGGTTTCCTTCCCCCTTTAATGGAAGGTATGATAATCTTATAACCTATCACAACTGCCCTGTCTCGGTCCAGCTCTCCAGCAGTTTCTGATATTCCGGGTCTTCGTACCGCTCCAGTCTGAAAGCTGGTGCATAATTGGGCAACTCACTGCCGGTTAGATGGGCTGTCAGTAGTTCACCTGATGCACAGGCAGCCATGATCCCAAAGCCTGAAAGGGCCCCGATTATATACGCCCCCTCAATCGGTAGTGGCCCGATCAGGGGCCGGTTCTCGCGAGTCTTCGTGTAATAGCCCCCATCGACCACCGGCTTGGGGATTCGACCGAAGTAGGCCTTCATCCCAGGAATCACTACGGCCAGCCCCCGTATGATAATTTCGGGGATATGCGGGTCAAAAGTAATCGGAAAAACGGGTTCCACCGGAGGGATGTCGTAACTCCACAGAGCGAGCAGGATATCGCTGTCGGAGCTTCCCTCAGGACGGGTATGGATGCCGGATGGAAATTCATCCAGGAGCCATTTCGTTTCCTCGGATTCAGCAAACGCAGAACGCTCTTCTTCCGACCAGGGAAGGAACGTGGGGTCGGTCCATATGATCATTGGAGTATCGCGGGGCACCGCACCCAGGGAGTCTCTGAAGGCGATCTTGGCATGAAGCTCGGAGAACACAGGCAAGTCAATCCCCACCATTTGCCCTACATCCTTCAGGAACGGGCCAGCCGCATTGATGAAATTCCGAGTTGAAATGGTACCAGGGGAACTTCCCTCGCTCAGGCGAACCGACTCTATCCGGTCCCCGGCCACCTCCACCCCTTCCACCCGGGCTTGCAGGAGTCTAGCCCCACATTCCCGTGCCTGCTCCAACATGTACATACCCAGCTGTTGAGCGCTCAACCAACCGCAGCGTCGGGCATGGACCAGCGCTACGGCGCGTTCAGAGACGTACGGGAAATGTTTCCTAATTATCACGGGATCAAGGATCAGGTCTGAGCCGGTGGGCTGATTCTCGAAGCCCTGGGTCGGAGCAGGGGCGTAGATTGAATCGTCTGGTTGACCCTTATGATAACGAACGGGGCCTGCACCCAGTTCGGCCGCTTCTTCCGCGGCCCGTTTGAAGTCCTCAATACGGGCCGGGTCAGCGGTGGCGAAGACGTACCCCCTTCGGTTAAGTTGGAAACGGTTGTCGCTTTCATTGGCCAGGTCCTCCAGAATGTCGATGCTGCGGTTCATGAGGCTCACCATGGCGTCCCCTGGTCCGGGCCACCAATTGCGATAACATTCAGTGGATTTGTCACTGGTTACCGAGAGTGGCGTCTGATCGTCTACGAGAGCTACGCTTTTGATACCGTGTTTAACGGCTAGGTGGTAGGCGGCGGAGATGCCGGCAATTCCCGCACCACAAATAACAACATCGGCAGTTGAACTTGTCATAGCTTTGCTCCATAGTATGGTGAGCTAAAACGGCATCGTTAACATAGAATTGCTGAACCCCTGTTCTTACCTTTCATATCATAGAATTTCTTCCTATTTCAACGGAATTCATGCTACATTAATGGGAAAGGGAAGATCTGGTAGATGAAAGACTGGACACCACCAGACCATTGGCTTAAAATCACCACTGTCGATGCCCATACCGAAGGCGAGCCTTTTCGGGTCATCACCGATGGCCTTCCCGAATTGCCGGGTGAGACCATCTTGGCTCGTCGTC
This sequence comes from Deltaproteobacteria bacterium, assembly GCA_030671095.1. The sequence goes on from DAOVAK010000038.1 coordinate 11,203, forward strand.
GCTATGCGAAGGAAAACCTAGACCACCTGCGGACGGCCCTCATGTGGGAACCACGGGGCCACGCGTAAAAAGATCTGGACAAAGGGAAGAAGGGTATGGTAAAAAATCTTAAACGAAGACTCTTTCCGCATCGATGGAATCCTTTCGGTACATAGTGGTAGAGGGCCCGATCGGGGTTGGGAAAACCAGCCTCGTGGAGGGATTATCCACTCGGTTTAAAGCCCGGTGTATCTTGGAATCGCCGGAGGAAAATCCGTTTCTCCATAGATTTTATCAGGATCGAAAAAAGTACGCCTTTCAAACGCAGCTCTTCTTCCTGTTGAACCGCTATCAACAACAGAGGGAGATAAGGCAGATCGACCTGTTTAACCAGATCACCCTTAGTGATTACCTCTTTGTCAAAGATCGGATCTTTGCATATCTGAACCTGGACGAAAATGAACTGGCCCTGTATGAGCGAATCTTTGCCTTGCTGGATGGAAGGATTTCCAAGCCTGATTTGGTTATTTTCTTGCAGGCAAAACCGGAAAAACTGCTCGCCCGGATCAGGTCGCGAGACCTCGAATATGAGAGGGA
>DAOVAK010000745.1 GCA_030671095.1 Deltaproteobacteria bacterium
GCGGCAGATCGAAATATTGAAATGTATGGACTCCTTGATAAAACCTGATATCAAAAAGGAGAATTGAATAGAAAAATTGAAATGGTCGAGAAGTTGGCAGGGATTCCATCAAAGGAGAACTTAATATGAAACTTGAATTAATATCTGGAGACAAGGTCTTCCGCCACTGAAGAAAGGTAGGTGAAGCGCCATGATTAAGGTCAACGAATATCTTGAAGGCAAGGTCAAGAGTTTGGGATTCGAACTCGATGGCTCTCCGTACACATCAGGAGTACTGGCACCAGGACAGTACTCTTTCAACACTGAAAAAGAAGAACACATCACGGTGACGGTTGGAGAATTTGAGATCCGCTCCGCCGGCGGGGATTGGCAATTGGTAAAGGTAGGGGATACTATTGTGATTCCGAGCAGTTCGAGTTTTGATTTAAAAGTCAAAAAGCCGGCGTCTTATGTTTGTATGTATAAATGAATGCGAGTAAACAAGACCCAATGACTTTTCTCATGCGAGGTGCTTGGTGAGGAGTAAAATTAAAGTATCCATTGTTAAGACCAATCCTAAACCCGGATTCCCCGAAATCCGCGATGGCGTGCAAAAGGCCTTGAATTTGATTGATGGGATTCACGACATTGTCAAGCCAGGGCATATGGTGCTCATTAACCCGAGCTGGGTGGCGGCACCGGTGGAGAGGGAGGCAGGGTGCATAACTCTACCTGAGGTCTGTCGTGCTATTGCCGATATTGTGAATGAGCTGGAGGGTCGTCCAGTAATTGCAGAGTCATCGGCTGTGGGAGTGGACACAGAGAAAGTCATCCAGGCTTCGGGCTACCGGGAGCTTCTGGAGATGGGTTATGATGTGGTCAACCTTGAGAAGACACCCTCAGTGGATCTTCCGACCGGGAATGGCAAGGTTTTTGAGACCGTCCCCTGTTGGGAGCTGGTGCAACGGGCCGACTTAGTCATCAGCGTGCCCAAGCTCAAGACTCACGACCAGACTGAGATGACGTGCGCCATCAAGAAGCTCAAAGGTCTTTTGACGGACAAGGGGAAACGCGCCATGCACCAAGAAGGGCTTTTCGAGGGGGTCGTGGATCTCATGACCGCAGTAAAACCGAGGTTAGCCGTGGTGGACGCAATCATCTGCCAGGAAGGCATAGGGCCTATCTTTGGGAAACCCGTCGAGATGAATCTCATTATAGCGGGGAAGGATCTTGTGGCCGTTGATTCGGTGTGTGCCAGGATCATTGGTTACGATCCCAGTGAAACCCTCCTGACAGTGAACGCAGCGGCGCGGGGACTCGGCGTGATGGAACCGAACAACATTGACGTTGTTGGGGAAACCTTGTCCGGGGTCAAGCGCCGTTTTCTCCGTTCCATCGAGGACGACCCTGTAAAAGTCGAGGACTTCCAGCTGATCCACGGTGAAGCCGCCTGCACGGGATGTCGCAACACGGTGATGAGCGCACTGGTTGATATGCGCAATGCGGACCAACTGATGTACCTCCAAGGTGTCACGATGGTGACTGGTGCCGCTCCACTACCGGAAGGTATACCGAGGGAAAATATCGTGACCGTTGGAACTTGCATGCCCGAAGAGAGCAGGACCGAAGCGCATGTGAGAGGCTGCCCACCCAATAATGCCCTCATTGTGAAGGCGATTATTGGCGACAGGGCAGAGGTCAAGCGAATGTATGCCGAAGAGAACTTGGAAAGCACCGAGGATTGAGATCACATATTTTGCATTGGAGACCGGGATGAAGTCTATTTTTCAATACATGGAAATGTACGATTATGAAAACCTCCTTTTTTGCCAGGATAAGACTTTGAATTTTAAGGCCATCATTGCAATCCACGACACGACCCTTGGGCCGGCTACTGGTGGGTGTCGCCTGTGGCAGTATGAGAGCGAGATGGATGCCATCGAGGATGCGCTCCGCCTAGCCCGCGGGATGACATACAAATACGCGGCTTCGGGTGTTAACCTTGG
>DAOVAK010000293.1 GCA_030671095.1 Deltaproteobacteria bacterium
ATCCCAATATTCCTGCGGGCGGCATGGATGAGGTGATTGCCTCCTATGGAGGCGGCATCACCATCCCCCTGGATCACGATTATCTCCAAATCCGGCCGAGCCATTTTCAGTCCCGTGGCTACAGCCGGAGCCCTCCCGTGGAGAACATGGAGGTCATCAAGCCTCACGTGACGGGTAAAGTGACCGTTACATCCAATCCCACTTACCAGAACAACCTTTTTGGGATCCAACTGCATCCGCTCAATGGCCTGCAATAGAGCGTGCCCGATTCCCCCTGCGCCACATCCCGGACACCACTGGGTCGGCAATGTACTGGTGACGAAGTACTTCTCCAATATCGTAGCTTGAGGGATGATTTTCGCCATTTAGCCCATCTCCTTAAGTTTTGCCAGGATATCAAGAGGGTTTATCAATAACCCGTCGATCCGGTTCAAACCTGCAACTGGAACCTCTCCTCGAGTTGTTCGTTCCACTTCCCGGATAACCTGTCCCATATTCATCTCCGCCACGAGAATTCCGCCTACCTTGTTGCCGATCTCCGCCAATCTCTCCGTGGGAAAAGGCCAAAGGACAATGGGACGAAAGAGGCCCACCCGCATCCCTTGATTCTTCGCCAAGCGTATCGCCGCCTTGGCCGCTCGAGAAACGATTCCATAGGCAACGATAACCAAATCCGCCCCGTCAATCCCCACTTCCTCATAGGCACAGATATCATCGAGGTTGGTTAGGATCTTATTATGGAGCCGATTAATGAGGAAATCAAAATCGGGAGGATTGCGGGAATAATCTCCCGCTTTGTTGTGCATGTTCCCCACCAAACGAACGGCGTATCCCTCGCCGAAATTGGCCAGAGGTGGTACACCATTGATGTCAGCATCATAAGCCTTGTATTTCTCCGGAGCTACAGTGGGCCTCGGCCTATCCATGGTCTCTACCTCCTCAGGGCTTGGGAGGTCGATCTTTTCCGACATATGACCTAAAAACGAGTCTGAGAGCAGGATCACGGGAACGCGATACTTCTCCGATAGGTTTACCCCCCTTATGGCGAGCCAAAAACACTCCTTGATGGAGGCAGGGGACAGGCTAATGATCATATTATCACTATTAGGACCCCACTTTGCCTGCATAACGTCCTGCTGGGAGGGTGTGACAGAACCAACCCCAGGACCGGTCCTCTGCACATTCACGATAAAGCAGGGAATCTCCGCACAAACAGCATACCCGATGCTTTCGGCCTTCAATGCAAGCCCAGGCCCGCTCGAAGCAGTCATAGCCTTGACCCCACCACAGGAAGCCCCCAAGACCGCCGATATACTGGCAATCTCATCCTCCATCTGAAGGAAGGTCCCCCCAAGCTCGGGCATCCTTCTCGCCATAACCTCAGATATTTCCGTAGCGGGTGTGATAGGATAACCGGCAAAAAATCTCACCCCGGCAGCAATAGCACCCTCTGGAACCGCTTCGTTCCCTTGAAGAAGTAAAGCCTCTCTACGCATGATTTCTCTCTTCCACCTCCGTGATTATGACTGCAAACTCTGGACATCTCAACTCACACAAACGGCATCCGGTGCAGGCATCCGGATCTGAGATAATCGGTTCATTCAACTCGCCCACCGTAAAAACCTTCTTCGGACAGAATTCCACGCATATGCCGCAGCTCTTGCACCATTTCCTCTGAATCGAGATCTCCGCCTTGAGTCCTCCCTTCCGACCCTGAGCTTTTCGAACCATCATGTCCCAAGTTACCCCTGCAACAGCCCCCTTAATAGACGGAATAAAACCAACCCTCATACGCCGAAGAAAAACCACTGGTCACGCTAAGAGAGGACCTCAGGGGGTCTTCTTGTAAAGGAACCAACTCCACCCTCTCCAATACCGCGTCTGTCAACCATGATGATGAAGGATATTTCCAAATCACTGCCAACGAAAGAAGCTTCCCCTAAAGTCCCGTGCGATCCACATCTCGCCCCTGTGTTTCTACACAGAGGATTTCTCTTACCAGGAGAATCAGTGTTCTTCGTGTTACGCTCTCCAAAATGCACTCGTGATGGAAGGAGTAAGATGGATGTCTTTCTTGAGATCGTTTGCCCGAATTACATCGAGGACAGCACTGTTCAGTTCATCAATCGGGCAGCTCTTATCGATGCGAATCAATTTCATTGAATGTTGCAGGCGGTTTGAATGGCCTGATAAACGAAAGACAAAGAACTCCTCCTTCTCCTGATTTCAGTAACCCCCAATCCTTCAAAACAGAGCCGTCCTTCGTCACCGCAGGAGAAAGCATGTGAACAGAAACGCATTCATAAGGGAATGATTTTTCCGTCAAGGTAGCGGAATTTGACTTTCTCAACCTTGGCCAAATTCCCTCTTCGCCGCGATAAACATGGAGAAATTTCCAATCTCAGTTTTGGTCCCGGAGCTCGGATATTACCTTTTCTTCCTCAGCCAGAATTTGCCTTGCTTTGGATAAGACCTCCTGTCCCCGGTCGGGGGGAATAACCAAGATTCCCGTCTCATCCCCAAATAGTATATCTCCTGGTCGCACCTGGATCCCGCCGATTATCACGGGTTGACTCAGACTCAGGGTCTCCAAATCCCATTGGCTCTTGACCGGGGAAAAACCGCGACAAAAGACGGGGAAACCCATCTTACGAATTGCCTCGACGTCTCGGATAGAACCATCGATGACGAGACCCGCTACTCCTCGCTTCTGACACCGTAAGCTATGGATTTCACCCCAGGAACAAACATCTCGAATTCCACCTGCATCGATGACAACTACATCCCCTTCCTGGGCAATTTGTCTGGAAATCTCGTCGTGTCGAACTAATTTGGTCGTCTTTTGAGCTGACCCGTGTTTCGGAATCTGCCGAACGGTAAGGGCAGGACCGACCATGATGCTCTCCGGGGGGGCGATGAACGTGAAGCCATGGATTACAGATCGGCGGAGTCCCAACGACTCCATGGCATCACAGATATTGCCACTGGAGAGCGTTTTAAAATCTCGCAGGCTGCCTGCATCCATTTTCTTTTCTTTCCCGCCTTCCCTTTATTTCCGCACAATATCGGACGCCCCAATTCATGTACCACACCAGATGAAATGTGTCAATGGACGGAGGGCTGATAGATTTCCAAAATGAAAGGAGCAGGCTGTCCATGTATATCTTATGCCTTGGGATTCATAGAGGTATGATCAATGGACTTCGACAACCAGAACAGATGAAAAGAATACATGTGCTATTTCCTGTCTTATTTCGCGAAGCCTTGGGGCTTCTTTTCGTATTTGTTTCTTCAAAACCCTAATGTGCTTCACAGGATTTTATAGAAATGTGTTGTCCCAACTTCAGATGTTATTACTGTACTCGTGGAGCTTACCTCTCTTGAGAAGCGTGGCGATATCAACTATATTAGTAAGTGGGACATGTATGCTCGATACAAATGGATACACCCGCGCGGTGGATATCATTAGTATAGACACCCTTTGTGATTATTCCGGAGACATTTCTCAGAATCCGCGGTAAAAGCATTGGAAGTCTTCTCAGGGTGCTCAGATGAGAATAAAGGGACCTATCACTAACGAGGGGGAGGATCTGCCTTGTATAAAATTGCCTGTTTTGATCAGCACGAACCTGAAGTTAAACAGATTCTATTGTCAATTTTACCTCGAGGCTTTTCCCTGGAAATAGCGTCAGAGAATACCCTTGAAGAGAGAATTAGAATAGCAAAGGATGCGGATTTCATATTGACCGGGTGGACCGCAGTGGAAAAAGAGGTATTAGAAAATGCCAAGAAACTCAAATTCGTTCAAAAGATGGGAATAGGTTATGACAAGATTGACGTTTCTGAGGCGAAAAAACGGGGTATTCCTGTAGCAATCACCGCTGGGGCTAACGCCATTCCTGTGGCTGAATTCGCATTGATGCTCATGCTCGCCGTTTACCGAAAACTCCCGTATGTTGATAAAAACCTCCGTCAAGGATTATGGCTTAAAAACAGGATGAGAGTAGAGACAAGATCTCTTTTTGGAAAAACTGTTGGCATACTGGGGTTTGGAAATATCGGCAAAATTCTTTGTAGATTACTCAGGCCGTTTTCTGCCAGGATACTGTATTACGACATTTTTAGGCCAAGCAGAGAAGAAGAAGAGGCTTTAGGGGTGGAATATTGTCAAAATGTTGAAAAATTACTCGCTTCTTCTGATGTAGTGAGCGTCCATCTCCCATTAACCAACGGAACTCGAAATATTATCAACGAGTTAAATATAAGCAGTTTCAAAAAGGGGGCTATTCTTGTCAATACCTCACGTGGTGGTGTCGTTTCTGAAGCCGCTCTTTATAAGGCCCTGACAAATGGTACTTTAGCGGGAGCTGGGATAGATGTCTTTGAAGATGAACCGCCCTCGTTTGAAAATCCACTTTTTGCGTTGGAAAACGTGGTTGTGACACCTCATATGGCTGGCGCTGTTTTGGATAACGTGATTAATGTCGGCAAACATTCTTTCGAAAATATGCTGAAAGTATTAGACGGTAAACCTTTGTGTGCCTCTGATGTGATCGTTGCGGGAAACGCTTTAGTTGAGTAGG
>DAOVAK010000221.1 GCA_030671095.1 Deltaproteobacteria bacterium
TCCACCCCATCAAATCCTGCCCTGCGAGCACGCCAGGCGGCGACGACAAAGTCGCGTCGCACCTTGCGCAGTTCGGTACCCGTGAGCGAGCGCGGCACATCACCCTCCCGTATTCCCACAGGGGAAACAGATTCGGTCCGTAGTCCGGCTGCGGAATAGATTTTTGGACCACCATGGCAAAGCTGCAGGAGCGCGACAGCACCCTCTTTTTTGATGGCGCTTGCCAATCGGGCTAGGCCGGGAATAAGGCGATCATCGTATGATCCAAGCTGCCGGGAACTTATGCGCACATCGCGGAGAATCGCCGAGGCCTCAACAACGATCGTGCCCACGCCTCCACGTGCTCGTTCAGCATAGTACATCACCTGACGGTCTGTGGCCTTATCATCGGGACTGGCGAAATTAGTCACCATCGGCGCCATCACAGCACGGTTTCTCGCAGTAACTGAGGCGAATTGCACGGGCCTGAACAATGCGCGCGTCACACCTTCTACCACAAACCCTCCCAGGAACGTGTTCGTACCCTTGTCTTCATGCACATAACTCTATAATCAACCCAGCGAAGACCTTTGTAGTCTCTACTAGTTCATCAAAAGAAATAAATTCGTCCACTCTATGTGCTCTCTGGAAATCACCGCCCCCATACATAAGACCAGCCACGCCATTAATCCATGTCCAGTAGGCATTTCCTATTGAGGAATATCCTGCCATATTTCCTGTTGGTACTACGGTTTTCCCAGTTATCTCTTTAGCTACTTTCTGGACCATTTTTACAAATTCATGATCTGGGCCAATCCCACCTGCCTGTCGATCGTTCAATAATCTTATGCTTTCTATCTCAAAATCTGGATCTTTATCCTTTAACTCCTGGATCGTGGTATTGACAAAATCCTTGACTACTTCGGTTTTCGTTGTTGGCCGTATATCAAAAGTAATCTTACAACGGCTTGGAACCACATTTATTGCTTCCCCCCCTTGCAGTATTCCGAGATTGACTGTATCGTTGCCCATAAGCGGGTCCGTTTTAATCTCAAACTTCTTCATCGCATTTGCAAGTGATATTGCCTTCTCGATAGCATTAACTCCTTCCTTAGGATTTCCGCCATGCGCTGCCCTTCCTTTAAGAATTATCTCATACCAGATGCGCCCTCTGGCCACACAACCTACCGTGTCTATCCCTGTAGGTTCTCCAGCTATGTGGTAATCTGGTTTCTTAAAACCATTTTCCTCGAATCCTTTTTCAATCAGATAACCCATTCCAGGCCATTGTCCAATTTCATCATCAACAGTCGAGGATAAGATCAAGTCTCCTTTTAATTCTATATTTGCCTGCTTAACAGCTCTGAGGGCTATCAGTTGAGAAGCCAGATGACATTTTGTATCCTCTGCACCTCTTCCAAAGATTTTATGATCATGGATTTCTCCACCAAATGGAGGATACTTCCACAAAGACTCATCACCTGTTCCAACTACATCCATGTGCGCATCTAGACAGAAAACGGGAGAATGCCCTTTCCCTTTATATAGGGCAATCACATTAGGCCGAGGGTAGGATAGCCCTAATCTCTCTACATCTTCCTTGGGAGCACATGCCACAACTGGATCCAAGCCTTCGGCCTTGTAATACTCAGCCATCAAATGTGAAATGTCATCGTAGTTTCCGGGCGGGTTCACGGAGGGTATTCTGATTAATTCCTGTGTTATTCTAATCAAGTCATCTCTATTGTCTTCCACCTTCCGAGAAACTTTTTCTCGTAATGCTTTTTTGTCCACTCTCATGTTGCTCCCTCCTTCTAGTTACAGTTTGCCTCTAGCTCCTACTGATTGACGAGGTGGCAGGCAACCCATTGCCCGTTGGCTCCAGCCCTGAGGTCAGGTTCCACCGATTCGCAAATAGCCCTTTTATAACCGCATCGTGGCCAGAATCGGCACCCCGAGGGGAAGTTCTCTGGGTTTGGCGGTTCTCCAGATAGAGAAAGATCCCTTTCTCTTCCATGCTTCTTGCCGATCACTGGAATGGCAGCCAAGAGGACTTTCGTATAAGGGTGAATGGGATCACTGAATATGCCATGAGTTGCTCCCATTTCGACGATCTTTCCCGCATACATCACCGCCATACGCTGGCACATCATCCGAACCACGCTTAGATTGTGAGAGATGAAAATATAGGTCAGGTCAAATTGACGCTTCAGTTCGATGAACAATTTGAGAATGGTGGCCTGCACTGACACATCCAGCCCGGAAGTAGGCTCATCCAGGATCACCAGACGTGGATTGAGACATAGGATGCGAGCCAATCCCAGACGCCTCTGTTGTCCGCCGCTGAATTCATGTGGATAAAGGGAGAGGTGCTCCCTACTGAGACCGACGTCATCAAGCATTTCATGAATCCGCTTTTCAATTGCTTTGCTGCGGAGAGAAGTATGAATGACAAGGGGTTCCGAAAGTATCCTTTTGATCTTCCAGTAAGGATCGAGGGAGATCCCTGGATCCTGATAGACATACTGGATATCTTTCCTGATTTTCTTGGCCTCTTTTTTTGCAAGATGAGTGATCTCTCGACCTTTAAAGCTCACAGATCCTTCCGTGGGTCGATAAATCCCGAGGATTGTCTTCCCGAGAGTCGACTTGCCGCAACCACTTTCTCCAACCAGGCCGAAGGTTTCTCCCCTGATCACCTGCAATGAGACACCATCCACGGCTTTTACCGATGGGGCTCTTCTGCCAAGAAAGCTGACGGATCCGCGGAAATACTTTCTCAACCCTTTAACTTCCAGGATAGGTTCTTCCATGGGCTTTTATCCTATGGGATGAAAACAACGGACCCAGTGGTCCGCAGTGACTACTACCTTCTCCGGCCTGTGTCTCGAACAATGATCTGTGGCCCGCGAGCACCTTGGGTGGAATCGGCATCCTTCAGGGGGATGGAGCAGATTTGGAACTTCGCCGGGAATATCCCTGATTCTTCCCTCTGGATTCGGAAGGCTTTCAAGGAGCTCCTTCGTGTAAGGGTGCCGGGGATCCGAGAAAAGGCTATCCGCTGGGGCATCCTCCATGTCCTGGCCAGCATATAGGACCACAATCCTTTCACAAATCTGACTGGCTACACCAAGGTCGTGGGTAATGAAAAGGACCGATATCCCTCTTCCCAGGACAAGACTCGTCATCAGTTTAAGAATCTGTGCCTCCACCGTTACATCCAGGGCGGTAGTGGGTTCATCGGCAATCACCAGGCTCGGCCCCGGCAACAACGCCATGGCGATCATCAGCCGCTGGCGCTGTCCACCGCTGAACTGGTGAGGATATTTCTTTAATTGATCCCTGGGAGAGGGAATCTGGACCTGTTCCAGCATTTCATGGATTTGTTTCTCATTGATCTCCTTGCTATTCTGTGCGTTCCCCTTCCATTTCATGATGTCTTTGATCTGGGTCCCCACAGCAAATACTGGATTAAAGGAGTTGAATGGATCCTGGGGAATCAAAGTGATGGCCTTCCCTCGTACTGACGTGTTAAGATCATTTTCTTTCATGCTCAGCAGGTCTTGCCCTGAAAATAGGACCATTCCATCGATGATTTTGCCGGCAGGTGGAAGAACCCGCAGGACGCTCCGCGCTATGGTTGTTTTGCCACAGCCGCTTTCGCCTATCAATCCAACGACTTCTCCTCTTCCTACACTGAGTTCAGCACAATCCAGGGCCTTCACCACCCCTCGGTCGGTATGGAAATGGACCGTCAGGCGGCTCACGCTGAGGAGGGCCTCTTTTTGGTAAAGGTCCATCTGCCTATTCAAACCCTCTTCGGATACGGGGATCCAAGATGTCTCTCAACCCGTCCCCGAACATGTTGAAACCCATAACCACGAGAAAAATTGCAAGGCCAGGAAAGGTGGCATACCACCATGCCTCCGGTAGGTATTGCCTGGATTCGGCAATGGTGACTCCCCACTCCGGGATTGGAGGTTGCGCCCCAACTCCCAAGAATCCCAGGACCGCGGCAGTCAGGATGGTGTATCCCATGCCAATGGAGCTTCGAACGATGATGGAAGAGGAAACATTGGGGAGGACATGGAGTACAGTCGTTCGAAGGGGGTTGGCTCCCAGGGCCTCTGTTGCCTCGATAAAGACCGTTTGCCTGAGAGTCCTGGTTTCGGCGAAAACAATCCGTGTGAACCACGGCCAGTAGGTGATGGAGAGGGCCAGTATCACATTGGCGATGCTTGGCCCAAGGGACTGAGCGAGTAAGATGGCCAAAATGATCTGGGGGATCGAGAGGAATACATCAGCAATTCTCATGATGAGTTCGCTGAGCCAGTTTTCGGAATAACCGGCAATGAGGCCGAGGGGGACCCCGATTAATAGGGAGGTCCCTACCGCGATGATGGAAATAATGAGCGTCACCCTGGCCCCGAAAAGTAGGCGGCTGAAGATATCCCTTCCCATACTGTCAGTCCCCAGGAAATGCGTCACAGAAGGCGGCTGAAGCCGTGCCGATGGGTGGATGCTGAAAGTATCTTCTGGATAGGGAGCCAAGACCCCGGCAAAAATGGCTACCAGGATGAGAGAGAAGATAATAAGAAAACCGGAAAAGGCAAGCCTATCCCGAGAGAATTTTATCCAGGCAAGCCTCAATCCACTCATATTTCCGCCTTTCTGGGGTCGATAAAGGTCAGGGCTATGTCAACGATCAAATTGACCGTCACATAGGCAATCCCTGCCCAGAGCGTTACACCAAGAATTGCCTGATAGTCAGAGAGAATGATCGATTGAAAGGCATAAAGGCCCAGGCCAGGCCAATCAAAAACCGTTTCGATCACGATAGCTCCTGCCAACAGAAGACCAAAGAGGAGGCCAATCTGCGTGACCGTGGAGATCATTGCATTTCGAAGCAGGTATTTATACACAATCAGTCTGGGCGGGAGTCCCATAGCGCGTTCATAGAGAATAAAATCTTTCTGCATTACATCGAGAACACCGGAACGGGTAAATCGAGTGATGGTGGCAAAAGAAGCAAAGGCCAGGGTAATCGCTGGTAGAGTAATATGTTGAAGGGCACTCAACAGGGCCGTTCCATTTAAGGTAAGAATCGCATCGAGAATATACAGGCCAGTGATGAACCTGGGTGCGGCGACTCCAATGCGACCCCCCAGAGGGGTAACCCCCAGCCACATGCTGAAAAGAAGTTGAAGCATGATCCCGAGCCAAAAAGTGGCAATGGCAAGTCCCCCTACCGTAAACCCCCTCAGCACATGATCCAGAAGAGAATTCCTTTTCAGAGCCGCAACAATTCCCAGAGGTATTCCTGCCAGAATGGAGATCAGCATTGCAACAATGGTGAGTTCCAGGGTGGCTGGAAAACGATTGATGAGATCCCTAAAAACCTTTCGGCCAGAATAGAGGCTCTTGCCCAGATCACCTCGAGAAAGCTGCCCAAGGTAAAGGGCAAGTTGAACATATAGGGGCCTGTCGAAACTGTATTGGTGCCGCAGTGCTTCGATCTGTTCAGGTGTTGCCATCTCTCCTGCCACCAGGGCCGCAGGGTCAGCCGGGATCACCCGAGAGATAAAAAATGT
>DAOVAK010000153.1 GCA_030671095.1 Deltaproteobacteria bacterium
AGGTGGGTGATACGGCCGAATTCACCAAGACGGTCTCCGAAGCGGATATCTATATGTACGCAGGGGTGACCGGGGATGTTAACCCGGCCCATATCGACGAAGTCCATGCCAGCAAAACCTTTTTCAAGACACGAATTGCCCACGGTATGCTTCTGGCCGGTTTTATTTCCACAGTTGTGGGGAACAGGTTGCCCGGATATGGAACCATTTATGTAAAGCAGGAAGTGAGTTTCTTGTCTCCGGTTCGTATTGGCGACACGGTGACTGCACGGGCGGAGGTGGTAGAAGTGATCAAAGAAAAAAATCGGGTGAAGCTGAAGACCACTTGTACGAACCAGGATGGTACGATGGTTGTGGACGGCGAAGCGTTGGTCAGTCCGCCGAAGGTCCCCAAATAGTGTGGAATTTCTCTGGAAAAGAGCAAAAATCACTAAGGCATCGTCTTTCAACCCGGTGAGGGTGGGCGAGCCACACTGGATTTTCTGGAGGAATAGTCTTGAGGGATTTTTTTTGAAAGTCTCCGGAATTGGTGTTATAAACCCATTTTGGATTCAGGGATTGAGGAATTGGGGGATTTGGGGATTCAGGCATTAGAGAATGAGGAGAGTGGGAGATTGCTGGATCTTGAACTTATGAGTTCCGGGTAAGAAGGAGGTAAAAATGGCGAAACTACTATGGCAGCCTTCGGAAGAGCGTATCAAGAATTCCAATATGTACAGGTTCATGAATCTTATTAATGAAAAATATAATAAGAGTCTTGCCGAATATGCAGATCTCTGGGAGTGGTCCACAGAGAATATCCCGGATTTTTGGGCATCCATGTGGGAATTCGCAGAGATAAAGGCCTCCCAGCCTTACAGTGAGGTGGTGGACGACCTGGCCAAGATGCCGGGCGCAAAGTGGTTTTCAGGGGCCAAACTCAATTTTGCGGAAAACCTCCTTCGCTACCGAGACGATCAAGTGGCTCTCATCTTTAAAGGAGAGGCCCAGGATTCCATTAAGATGACCTATGCTGAGCTTTATGATGAGGTGGCCCGTGTCTCCAAGTCTTTAAAAGAGATGGGGGTTCAGGCGGGGGATCGCGTGGCAGGCTTTATGCCCAACATGCCCCAGACCATCATCGCCATGTTGGCGGCCACGAGTCTGGGCGCGGCCTGGTCTTCCTGCTCGCCGGATTTTGGCATCAAGGGTGTGCTCGATCGATTTGGGCAGATCCAGCCCAAGGTGCTCTTCGCGGCAAATGGATATTCCTTCAAGGAGAAGAAATTCGATTCTCTTGGGCGTGTCGCCGATATGTTGAAGGAACTCCCCACCACCGAAAAAGTGGTGGTCGTTCCGTACACAGAGGCGGACCCGGATATCAGTGGTATTCCCAATGCTGTGCATTACCGAGATTTCAAATCTCCAGAATCCAATTTGGAGATTGAATTCGAACAGCTGCCCTTTGAGCACCCCCTTTACATCATGTACTCTTCCGGCACCACCGGCCTTCCCAAGTGCATGGTGCAGAGTGCCGGTGGCATACTGATGCACCAGATGAAAGAGCTCATGCTTCACTCGGATCTGAAACGAGAGGATACCATCTTTTATTTCACCACCTGCGGGTGGATGATGTGGAACTGGTTGACCAGTTCTTTAGGGGTAGGCGCAACACTTGTGCTCTTCGACGGCTTTCCGTTCCATCCTGATGCCGGGGTTCTCTGGAAGATGGCCCAGGATGAAAAAATCACCATTTTCGGCACAAGTGCGGGATATATTGCAGCCCTTATGAATGCAGGCGTGAAACCGGGCAAAACATATGACCTTGCTCCCTTAAAGAGCGTCCTTTCCACGGGTTCCCCTCTTTCTGTGGAAGGCTTTGAGTTTATTTACAGGGAAGTGAAAGAGGACCTTCAATTGGCCTCCATTTCCGGTGGTACAGACATAAATGGATGTTTTGCCCTGGGAAATCCCATGGGACCGGTTTACGCAGGCGAGTTGCAGTGCAGGCCCCTGGGGATGAAGGTATATGCCTTTGACGATAACGGAAAACCCGTCATCAACCAGCAAGGCGAATTGGTCTGCACAACCCCATTTCCTTCCATGCCCATCTATTTCTGGGACGATCCTGATGGCCAGAAATACCACTCCGCCTATTTTGATGTGTATCCCAATGTCTGGCGGCATGGGGACTTTATCGAAATTAATGAACGGGGTGGCGTGGTTATTTCCGGAAGGTCGGATGCCACCCTCAATCCTGGAGGCGTGCGAATCGGGACAGCTGACATTTACCGTCAGATTGAGCAGATGGAAGAGATCGAAGACAGCATCGTTATCGGACAGCAATGGAAGAACGACGTGCGCGTCATCCTGTTTGTCAAGCCGGCCGAAGGCTATGCGTTGAACGATGAACTCAAAAACAAGATCAAGAAAATCCTTCGGACGAATGCGTCTCCCAGACATGTGCCCGCAAAAACTATTGCGGTGCCGGATGTTCCCTATACCCTTAATATGAAAAAGGTGGAGTTGGCCGTAAGGAAGGTGGTTATGGGACAAGAGGTACTTAACAAGGATGCGCTAAAAAATCCGGAAGCGCTGGATTACTACGAGAACATAAAAGAACTTCAGGAAGATTAATAAAATCCCTTCACCCCCTGTATTTGGAGGCTCTGCCGGAATGTCATTTCGAGGGAGTGAAACGACCGAAGCAATCTCATAAGGCATTGAAAACGAGGAGATTGCCGCGCTCCGTTACGGGAGTTTACCCTGAGGTACTCGAAGGGCTCGCAATGACGAAAACGGATTGCGACACAGCCTTTTGATACGGAGGGGGTTAGCGATTTTATAGAAAGCGACTTTGTCGCTAAAGTATTGCGTAGGGCGGGCATGAAGCCCGCTCTCACTTGTTACACCCGTGAGATAAGAGAGGATGAAGAAAAAACAAGAAATAAGAGATCTACCAGCCATAGTCTTCCCCCATGCGCATCTGCCCGACTCTACGGTGAAGAAGATACTCTCTTTTTTCGGGCCGCTCACCATTTTTCGGCCATGGTTTATGGAGCGTCCCGTTTTTGGTTCAGAAGCAGATGAAGCAAACGCGATTCAGGTTTTGCATCCACCGGACAACCTGAAACCGGAAGAGGGCCTTGGGACCCGCCTCTCAGAATATCGTCACTGGATCGAGCACAACCAGGACAGGGGTTACACAGAGTTTTTGCAGGCCAGTCAGGAGAACGATCTCACTGAGAACACCACGTGGGAGATCAGGCAGATGATTCGACTGAAGGGCAAAGGGGTCAGGCCTACACTCTTGACACAGGAGAGTCAAGAGTGTAGGCCTGACCCCGATTCCTTGAAGTGGCATCTCATCCTGCATCTGGCCCAGGACGTGGAAGATCAGAAACTGGAGGCGGGCAAGGCGCTGAGGGCCCTCAAGGAGAAGGATGTTCCCCTCAAAGGGATTGTGGAAGAATCGGGTGAAATGGATAATCTGTTGGAGGATCTCCCGCCCTTCGAATCAGAACCTATCTGGGGGGAGTATCGTTTAAGACAGATTCTTAAGGCCTGGCTTGCCCTTTTTGAGGGATACCTGAGGGAGAATGATTTGCTGGTCACATCCAGTCGCCATGTTATGGACTATGTGACTGACCTGTGGAAGGAATCCCAAATTGAAGACCAGGGAGAAGGCTTGGCATCTATCCGTTTCAAGTTCCCTGATCTGTCGCAACGTTCCCTAGAGGATCTTGCTGAAACAAAAAAGATGCATTTGAACGACGACAAAATCAGAGAACTGAAGGCCCTGATTCTGGATCTTGGTAAAAACGCCCACAGCAATTTACCCAGACTTGAAGCGCTGGCGAAAGAGGTTGAAGCGTCTTGCCCCTGGGAAATATCCCAAGGCGTGCTCAACATTATGGTCACATATCTCGTCCCCATCCCTGAGAGCGATCAGGTTCCAATGGATGGCATCCTTAAAGGCCTTAGGAACAAGACGCTTGTTTTAGTGGAAAATAAATCACGCCATGAATGAAGAGAAATCAAGAACAACCATGCTGGAAGGTGAAGGGTGGACCAAACAGTTCGTGGCCTGTGAGCCCCGCTTGACCGAGGCTGTGGAGATGTACAAGGAGGCGGGTTTTGAGGTTCATCTTGAACCTCTCCCCAAAGCACCAGAATGCGAGACCTGTGCAGGGGAAGAGGATAAGGATGAGTGCCGCATCTGCTTTGAGGGTTTTGAAGACCAGTACAAGATTATCTTTACTAGGCCAAAGGAAGGTGAAGCAGAATCCGAGGATGAACTCTTTTAGTCCAGCGGAGCTTTGCCTCAAAGCGAAGAGTGAGATGAGTCATTATCCATTCTTTGAGGAGAACAGATACCTGATACCGGATACCAGATAAATTACGGGAAGAATGTCCAACTCCGACAGGATCCTTATTTTGCCCAGCGATCTGAAGCCAATGAACTAAAAGCTATCAAGCCACTACTATTCTGGCGCACTAATCAAGGATAGCAGAGAGCCACTTTGGTAACTCGTAAGGAGTCATGAAGCAGACCTTAATGCCTTCAACTTGAATCTCCGCTTCCAAAGCCATATTTACCACCGTGAAACTCTTGGGTTTGTAAGCTTCCAAAAAGCTCCAGGCCGATCTGGTCAATCTTGGTTGGGTCATAGAAGAGGCTTTCACCTCAAAAACGTGCAATTCCGCCGCGTGCTCAACCACTAAATCCACCTCTGCTCCAGCCTTACTTCGCCAAAATTCCAAAGAGCTTCTCAAAGGCAAGGTTTTGAAGATTTCAGTGAAAACCCAGTTCTCAAGGAGCTGTCCCATATCCGGTCGCAGCTCCAACTGGTTGTTAAGTTGATTCAACAATTGATTTCGTATGCCATTATCGATGAAGAATATCTTCGGAGCCCCGGTAATCTCACGCCGTTTTCCACCAGCGAAGGGCCTGGTTCTTCTTACCACGTGACTCTGCTCCAAGATATCGATGTAGGAATCGATGGTGCCCACGTTGACATTGCAGATGGATGCCAGTTCGGAGAGATTTACAAGGTTACCGATTTGCCCAGCTAACAGCGTAAGTAATCTTCTGAAGGCATCGATGCGCTTGATTCTGAACAAATCAGAAGCGTCTCTCAGGACGAGGGACTCCACAAGATCGTTTAGTAACATCGATTTTTCTTCTTTTTCAGTTGCGAGATAAACAGCGGGGAAACTTCCCATAACGAGTTGATGAGAAAGGATTTTCTCACAAACATGTCTTTCTTCTACGGGGTTGCGGGGATTGGCATGGCTGACCAGTTCTCTCAAGCTGAAGGGCAAAAGACGTCTTCGAAGCGCCCTGCCTGCCAGTGATTCCCTTGTTCTGCTTCTGAGATGAAAAGAAGATGACCCGGTGACCCATATGGGCAAGTTCAGCCTGGCATCCACGAGAGCCTTTACAAAGAGGGCGGCTTCATCCATGTGCTGGATCTCGTCGATGAAAAGGGTTGTTATGAATGGGTACTGTTCTCGCACGTGATGGACGAAATCTATGGCTTGGGCACTTATGGTTCTGAGCAGAGGATCCTCCATGTTCAGGAAAAGGATATTTGGCGAGAACGATTGCAGTTGATGCCACACGAGAGTGGACTTCCCTGACTGTCGTGGCCCCACTATCAATAGGGCCCGATCAGATCTTACGGTGGCCTCTTCCATTTCGCGGCGTACGTATCCCTTTGGCAGAAAGCCACAAATAATTTCCTTAGCTCTTTCAGGTTTTATCAGCCATGGATTAAACTGCTTGATTCGGTTTTGTAATTCCGAGGCTAGCATAGAAGCATACTCCCAAACGTATCTTGCGCTTTCAACGAACATATTCTCTATTATCAAGGTTTATATGGATTGTCAATAGAAATTAGCCTGGTAAATATAGATTAACATTCAGAATCAGACCGGATAGTGCCGGTTTGTCCTAGCTCATAAACCCCCGATATTATATATGCAGCAAGGTCACAGCCAAAATCCCTACTAATTTAACCGTTCGGAATTTCTGCTAATTATTGAGAATAAAGGGGTTTTCCGAGGCCTCAGTTTCTGCCTCTTACATGGCAGAATGGAATGGTGGAACCGCATCTTATGTGAGGCCTGATGTGGTATGAATGAAGAGAAATCAAGAACAACCATGCTGGAAGGTGAAGGGTGGAGCAAACAGCTTATGCGATTTCGAATGACGTGAATGAGCACGACAAATCGTCAAAGTCCAGAAGCTTTCATCTCCTAAAGGCCCTACAATCTGACCAAAGAGTCTTCGGTGCCAAGGCCGTTGGGTACGTAGGCGTCCGCAGACCAGTCATTTTCCCAGCGTCGGCCATCCAGTAAATACTTGAATCGGTAACTCTGCCCCGCTGGTAGGGAGACGGTAATGCTGAAACTGCCGTCCTTTCGACGCTTCATGAGATCGGCTCTGGGTTTCCATTCGTTGAATTCCCCGCAAAGGGCGACTCTTTTTGCACCCACTTCAGGGGGTAGCCCGAAGGTCACCCGGCATTTGCGTCTGGTTTTTGAGAAGTTTTTCTTTACCATGGCCCTTACTCCTTTCCCGAAGCTTTGAGCGACAGGCATAGATTATATCAGAATATATTGTGTGTCAAGGGGGAAACTTCACTATATATAGTGTCGCCCGCCTTCAATGGAAAGGATAGTGGGCACGGCCAGTCTAAGGTCAAAAATAAAGGGTGTCAGGTCTCAAA
>DAOVAK010000099.1 GCA_030671095.1 Deltaproteobacteria bacterium
GTAGCTTGGCGCCCAACCCAGGAGACCTATCATGAGGGCCGTCCAGAGGATACCCACGGGAACGAACCATCCCGTGCGCAGATGGTCCGAAACATGTCCGAATACGGGCTGGATGACCGATGAGGTGAGGTTGAGAACCATCATCACGAGGCCAACCTGAAAGTAATTCAAGGAAAATAGCTCCTTGAGCTTGACAAGGAGGACCGGAAGTATGCCCTGAGAGGTATCTACCCAGACGTGGCCCAGAAATATGAGCAGAAGCGGAATTTTTTCCATGGAGAAGCTTATCCTGTTTCGGGTCTTAGGGTTCTAGTATTCGGCCCTTTCTACGGGCTACCAGAATTGGATTGATCATTTGTGTTGAGATGAAGGACGCCCTCGTTTTCCCTATCTTAGTACCCCAGAACTTCGCCCACCAGCTTCACGTGGACCCGGCCCTTGATCCTCTGGCCTTCAATGATTCCCCACATATTGCAAATACGCTGCGGTGTCTTGCAGTCGGAGCAGAGTCCAGTCTCCAAACAGGGGTTCTTGAGCCCCAGGCGTATGTTGTTGATAGGCGCGGCGTAGTGCTTTACCCGGGCCATGGCAGACTCCAAATCAGGGGCAACCTTGTTCATGCCCGCCACCAGGATCACCTTTTTGGGTCCAAAGGTAATGGCTGCGACACGGTTGCCCATGCCGTCCAGGTTGACCAACTTGCCGTCCAGCGTAATCGCATTGGTACTGGCGATCATGACGTCCGCCCCCAGGCCTTTTCGCCTTCGCTCAAGGGATTCTTCGGGTGGGATTCCCGCTTCGTAGGGATCAATGAACTCGACACCGGGCACCTTATCTATTTCCTCCCAGAGGCCCATGCCGACCGCCGTCATGGTGCCGCAGCGAAAGACCGTAGCGCCTTCAGGGATCATGCCTACAATCTCCTCCCTGGCCTGGGCAGCGGTGGGCGCATAGCTCCCTTCCATCCGGCGCTTTTCCAGGTGTTTGATGATATCCTCGGCAACCTTCTCGTTCCAAACCATCTGATGTTCGTCCATGTCTTTCCCCCTTCAAAGTAGATGTACGCTTTTATCTTTTGAGACCTGTTTCAAAATCCTCCCAACAAGCCTGTCCGATAACCACACTAATCCCTCCCCCTCCTCTCCGAGGCGCAGGCCACCAGGGAAGGGGAAAGGGCTTTTCAAACTGGATCAAAATGGGAAACTCTCTGTAGGGCGGGTTTTGGGAGTTATGAAACCTGGCTCGTCTCAAAGACGGTCGCTAAATTCTTTTTGGCACAGGTCTTCAGCCTTGAGGACTTCTTTGAAGACTGTGCGTATGTCATTTGCACTCAGGTCGCCAGCGGTCTTTGAGTCTAGGCTGAACATCTTGAGGGTGGCCTTAAACAGTTCATCAAAGCTCATAGTCATCGCTAATCCCTTCCTTCCCCTTTTCACCGTCCCGCTTTTCGAGATGCCTTGAAATGACCTCATCAAGGAGGCGCTGATCTTCATCAGAGCACTTTACGAAGGAAAAGCCCATCCCCGAATAAGGGCCGTTGGAATCAAGACCATCGAGATTGGACCAAATCAACCTTCCCTCAACCTCTACAGACTGTTTTTGAGGCGGTCTGATGCGCATCCGACAAACTTCATTGAGGCGCAGCTCTTTTTCGCAGCGGATGAATATACCGGCCGTCGTGATGTTTCTCGACTCTCCTTTTACAGGGCCTTTTTTAGTGTATATGGTAATAGGCCATTTGACCTGTAATCTGGGCTTGTTACGCTTCTCCATTTCATCTTCCAAGTCCTTACCTCCCGTCTACCGTTGAGCCTTTCAATTCTCTTCTAATCGAGACGCGTCGTCTGCAGCTCAATATCTGTCTCCAAATCCTTATGACAAACCAAGGGCTTTGTCAATGTGCGTCTTCTTCTCCTGATCACCTGGAAGGCATCATCTCCCCGCCCCACATCCCCTCACAAAATACGAGGCCCAGAACCATCCTCCATAACAGGCTCATGCCCACGCTCAATCAGATTCAAGCTGGATCCGTCTGCCTCCACAGTGGTGATTGACCCGTTATCAGGCCAGAAACAGACGACGCGGCTATCGCCCGTTGCGTCACCCACTACCACATTAATCACCATGAAATGGGTGAACACAACGGTGTCCGCATCAAGGGCTAAGAGGGCCTCAATAACACCGTGCCGCCAGGAATGAAGATCCTCGCCCAAGTTTGACCATCTCTCCCCGATGAGGTCTTGCAGCCATTGGGCCCGACCCATCAAATCCTTTGTGGGCGAAGGAATCTCTCCAACCCGTTCTTCTATTCCTTGCGTGCAACCCCAGATGTCTGATAACGGCTCGGCCGTCTCCTGAGCCCGTAAAAGAGGGCTTGTGATAACATCAAGCGGTCCTAAATGCGCCAAAGCCTGGGCGACCCCCTTGGACTGTTCTTTGCCCAACCCGTCCAGACCCGGATCAAACTCTTCAGCCCAACCGGCTGCGGCCTTACCGTGGCGTACAAGATAGAGCCTTGCCATTGTGTTGCCCTCGAAACGCCTTTGAAATGTGCGCGATTCTCCCTATCCTCTTCTTGTCTCTTGCCTTAAGCACTCTGCCCCCCCTCTTCAGGGGCAACCACGTCTAAAGAAACAGGGACTGACTCCAGTCTCATTCCACTATCTGCCTTGCGTAGTACGATATTTTTTAGCCAGTTGTTGTTGTCCTCTTCTGGGTAATCCCTGCGGTAGTGTGAACCCCTGCTCTCTGTCCTAAAGAGTGCGGCCCGGCAAACCATCTCTGATATGAGTAACATATTTTGGAATTCCAAATATCTTATCAATTGCGCCCATTTTGTGACCTGAGATTTTGAGTCCGGAGATCTGAACGCTTCAATCCTTTGAAGCGCCTCTTCCAAGGAATCCCGGTGGCGAACAATCCCCGACTTTTGCCACATGACCTCTTTGAGTAAACGGGACAAGGTTTTTGGGGTCTGCCCTCCATGTATTAAAAGGGACTCCAGCCGATCCTTTTCAGCAGCGATCTCATCCTGAGGCATTTCCTCTGTCCCCACTTCCTTTGCCTTTAGCGACGCCCTTCTCCCCGCGATGTATCCCATGGTGAAGACTTCGCTGAGTGCATTGCCGGCAAGTCGGTTGGCGCCGTGGATCCCCGCGCCCACCTCTCCGGCTGCAAATAGCCCCGGGACAGAAGTCTTAGCGTTCTTGTCAATGATAACCCCTCCCATGCAAAAATGGGCCGTGGGAGAAACGACAAACGCCTTCCGGTCCACGGATCGCTTGGAAGGGAGCAAAGGGTGTAGTTTGGCCATCTTTGCTTCAGGAATTGGGCTGAGATCCATGATCACCCCGCCCTCTACGTCCAGGCCCTCAGCGATTTCACGCATTATGGCCCGCGCGAGTCGGTCCCTGGTCAGGACCATGGGATCGCTCAAAGCGTGCTTGCCGACGATATCTTCGCCCCTGGCGTTTTTGAGCTTGGCACCCGCACCCAATACAAATACCTCGTAGAGGAGGATACTGCGACCCAGTTTCCCTGTGGCTGTGGGATAGAACTGAACAAACTCCATATCCTTAATGGGCAGACCCAGCTCAAAGGCGAGGGCCTGACCATCCCCGGTTATGCCCGGGGCATTGTTTGTGTGGAGATAAATGTTGGCGAAACCACCGGTGGCCAGAATGACGCATTTGGCCGCAAAGATCTTGAAGATGCCATCCTCTGTGACGCCGGAGGCACCTGCAATCCGGCCGCCTGAGTGAAAGAGTCTGGTCATAAAGACCCTGTCACCAAACCTGACCCCCATTCCCTTTGCATAGGCTTTGAGTGGGTGGATGAGTTCGCTTCCAACCCGACGCTCTGCGTGGACATGCCGTGCAAAACTGTGCCCCGCAGCCCGAACGACCCGAATCTTGCCTTCCTTTTTTGAAAAATTGACACCATATTTTTCTAGAAAAGGTATTTGCGATCCGGCTTCCTGAGCCATCACGGCCACCAGTTTTTGGTCATTGAGAAAACGGCCCCCAATAACTGTATCTTTCAGGTGCACGTCGGGGCCATCCTGCGGATCGCCCCATCCTGTGGCGGAAAAGGCTGCCTTTGACACATACGTGTTAGTCCCATATCCCACCCTTGACTTGGAAACAACAAGGACGTCTGCACCCCTTTCCCTTGCTTCTATAGCAGCCCGCAGGCCAGTGCCTCCTCCACCAATGATCAGGACATCACAGGAAACCGTATCAGAATCTCTGAATTGCATCGTTTGCCTTTTCAAGAAAAATGGAGTTCGTTACGAGGGATTTGTGAAAGAATCTTTCCCTCGATCAAAAGCCCAAGGCCCAGTATGTGACCTGCGAACGACAGGATCACGTAGCCATCCTCTATTTCTAATTCAACGTACAGGGGGTCTCCACTGACCAGGTTCTGAAGTTGGACCTCATCGATTTCAACACGTGCCTTTGTGGCCAGAGACCCGAACATATGGATCATTCTGGTGGATGGCTTCATAAATTTGCCCACACGCTGAAAGGCCCTCAATCCCACGCCTGCAACCTTGAGTCGTGAGGCGGACTGGAGAAAAGGGGAATTTTTCAACAACCACCAGCTTCTCTGCCTTTTGAACAGAAGATACCCATCAAAGACGCTTTCGGATAGGCCAAAACGCCTCTCCATGTAGGAGAAGAGATGGTGCCGATCATCCTCTCCTGCCAATTCTGGCCATGAAGAATCCCACGGAATTGAGCTGATGGGGATAAAACCTGGCTGCTCGCTGTATTTCTCTATCATACCCCACCTTTCCCCATTCAGGGAGACCTGGCTCATGCTGGATATCCAGATCTACGGAAAGCAACTCTGCATTTCTGTTGTTCAAAAGGAAATCCACCACAGATTCATTTTCATCAGGGTTGTAGGTGCATGTGGAATAAATGAGCTGCCCGTTCTCCTTTAAGAGATCAAAGGCCCTGAGCAAGATCCTCTTCTGCAGTTCAGGAAGCCTCGCTTTGCCTTGGCGCTCAATGTACTTTGAGCGCTGGCTCGTCATCCTGAACGTCCCCTCACCCGAACAGGGCACATCGGCAAGAATATAATCAAAGCGCTGCTTCAGTGGAAACACCTCAGCCCGATAAGCGGTGGCAACGGTATTTAGCACGCCCATCCTGGAGAGCGTGTGACTGAGGATAACATGCCTGTTTGGGTAAGGCTCGTTGGCGATGATAAGCCCAGTATTTTCCATTAACTGAGCCAGGTGAGAGGTCTTTCCTCCTGGCGAGGCGCACATATCGAGGAGATACGATCCGGGTCTGGGGCAGAGCGCTATACAGGCCAAGCAGGAGGTGAGGGCCTGCGTGTGAACATAACCAAGAAAGTACTCAATTAGTTTTCCCGGCCTTTCCAGATCCGGTGCCTGGAACAGGGTATCATACTTGTTGCTGACCCTTTGGAGATGAACCCCCTTTGCCTTTAGCATCTCCAGCAGGCGCTGCGGTTCAATTTTCAACCGATTGACCCGGAGATGGACAGGAAGAGATTGGCGCAGGCTCTCTTGGAAGGAGGAAAAGTCGGGAATGATCTCTCGATAACGGTCAAACACAGTTCTCATCACCTACCGCCACATTAGGCCGCAATTCGCACCACGACTTGCGCTCATTATGGCAGCGTAGCGACGGCTTCCACCTCCACCTTTGCGCCTTCGTCCCAGAGACCCTTCACCTCAGCCAGGGTCATCGCGGGGAAATGGCGACCCATATGCTTGCGATAGACCGCGCCCATATCCCGCCCCCTTTCACGGTATTCGTTCTTATCCAAAACCAACAGATTGAGCTTGACGATGTCCTCGGCCTTCCCTCCAGCTTCCTCCACAACCCGCACAACACTGCCCAGAGCTCGATCAAACTGCTCCACTAGGCCATCACCTACCAGGTTGCCCTCCTTATCGGTCCCGATCTGTCCTGCAATAAAGAGTAAACGACCGGTGCCGATGGCGCCGTGACTATAGCCGCGGGGCTTGACCAGGTCAGGGGGATTGATCAATGTGGTTGCCATCATTTTCCTCCTCTGTGAAATGCTTTTTCGGCGCGTTTTCTTCTTCCTTAGCTTTCCCCATACCTAAAGGAGACAAAAGCCGTTTGTCCATCTCCACTTCTACCCATTTCATGTCATTTTTCTGCTTACCCTTGCGGTAGATACGGCTCATCATTCCAGCATAGTTTTTTGCCCTGGTGTAGCCGCTTGATATGGCCTGTTCTATGACCTGCCAGTTGTGCGTTTCCGTGAACTCTTGAAAGGCCTCTTTGAGTTCAGGAAACAGCTCCTTTCTCAAACCATCGAGGAAGGCAACATACAGGGCCAAGGACGCCTCCTTTTGTTCGAGAACGATGTGGCGAAGTTTACCGTGTTCATTCGTATCAGCGAGCAGATCTTTAACGACGCGGGCAAGGAGTTCAATGGGCGTGTGAGGGAATGTGGCGATCATATGACGCCAAAGGTTACGATCGAAAACAGTGTCCCTTATCTCACCCAACTCATGGTAAATGTATGTTTCTGTTTCAGCAGCAGAAATTCTTTCCAGATTCCGGCGTAATGCCTTGGAATCCTGTTCCTTCACTCCATAGCTTTCTAAAGCGAATCGGAGGGCACTCCGTCCTGACTTCTTTATAAAGAAGATCAGGTCCCAGAGAAAGAGTTTCGCTGCCTCCTTTCGGATCAGGATACTATCATTTTGAGAGAGGGCGGGCATTGTCAGTAGATCACGGGCCAACTCCCTACCAAGGATATATACAGGGTATCCATCTATCAGCCTTTTCTCCTCCAGCACAGCGAGGAAAAAGCTGGGCTTGAGACTGTGGACATATCCTGCGCCGTAGAGAAAACCCAGAGGCTCCAGCACCTCGTTAATGCCCCTGACGTCAAATGGATCGTACGTCTTGTCAAGAATTGTTATTTCGATGAATTCCTTTTCTTCCAACAGGTCCCAGTTTTCCTCTTTCTCTCCTATCCAATTCAAGATCTCAGAAGAGTCCATTTCTATCCACGGGTCCAAGCCCTTTTCCCACTTGTACAGATCACGCAGCCGCAGGGCCAGACCACAGATAGAATAGAGACCGGCATGGCGTGAATCGGAGATGGAGCAGTTCTCAAGCACCTGGCTGGTTAGATGATCCAAATCGAGCATATCCTGTTAGTGTACTCCTTTTCTCTTCCGCTTCAGTTTCATATACAACTGGTCTGAGGTCTCAGTCAAGCTTTCACTGAGAGAATTGATATCCTTGACCATGTCCTTCATCTGTTCCAGAGCGTTCAGAAGACAAAAAAGGGGAGAATCTCAGAAGAGACCTCCCCTTACATTCATGGAACAAATAGGGAAAATGGCAAACTGGGCTTTGGGCGAACTGAATACTACTTATCGTAGTCGTTACTTTTGGGTGGCTGTATTTTGTTATGATTACAAGGAGAAAGCATAACGGCCTGCTCACCCGCCGACGTAGGAGGTCGGGTGCAGCGCCTGGTTAGCTATTTTCCTCTGGATCACAAAATTATCGATTGCCCGCTACTGAAGAACAGTGATTGGATCCGTGAATAATTTTGAATTCGGAATGAGTACCTTATTCCCCTCGGAATCAAGCTCCGTGTATCGTAGGTCAATAGAAATAATAATGCCCTCGTAACCGGATATCTTTATGCGGTTTCCTATCTCGAATGGTCGATATAGCAATATGAGGACGCCAGAGAGAAGATTGGAAATAGTATCTTTCAGAGCGAAGCCAAGTGCAAATCCCGTCAACCCCAGACCGGCCACTAGCGCGGATACATTTATACCTAACGTTCCGAGCGCAGTAACAAAGCCAAAGATCATAAATGCAATACTGCTTGTACGAGCAAATAGCGAAGTGAGATTTCCATCAAATTTCAATCGCTCAGCGGCACTAGTGTTTATTCTTTTTACTATTTTCGCAAGGATAAAGAAAACGACGTAAATCACTACAACTCCGATTACTCTCGGCACCCAAAGAGTCGCTTCGTCAAGCAAATATTGTACTAGATTTTCCACAGTCTACTAACCTCTGGTTGTCCTTCTCAAAAAAATAGCTAACATTATATATTGA
>DAOVAK010000415.1 GCA_030671095.1 Deltaproteobacteria bacterium
GCAGGCCGGGATCATATTTACCAAAGATGACAAGGTCCGAATTGCCGAGAAGCTATCCGAATTGGGGGTACATCGCATTGAGGCGGGTATGCCGGCGGTGTCACCCAGAGACGAGGCTGCCATTAAAGAAATCGTGAAGCGCAAGATAAATTATCACATGGGGCAGAGCGTTGCCGGCTGAGATTAGTAGAAAGGTAAGCAACCCGGGATCCGCGTGCCATGTGAGACACAAACAGGCTCCCGTACCCTGAATTCTGGTTTAGATAGGGTTTCGTGAATTTCAGAAAAGCATACCCGGATATGGAAAGCGTAGATGATGCCTGATTATCCCCCCGCCTTCTGGTTGTGTGCGGTCGCGGCCGTTATGATCTTTGGTATTGCCAAAGCCGGATTTGGAAGCGGCATTGGGATTGTAGCCACTCCGCTGCTGAGCCTGACCATACCGGTGACCGATGCAGTTGCGCTCCTGTTGCCACTGTTAATCATCACGGATGTGTTCTCTGTTAATCATTACCGGATGCATTTTAACCGGCGGAGTATCAAGCTGCTTTTGCCCGGCGCCTTGCTGGGCATTGCCATTGGGAGCCTTTTCTTCAGTTCCTTCCGGGACAACGAACGCATTTTACGGTTTGCCATCGGCGTTCTGGCTCTCTGGTTTGTCCTGTTTCAGGCCTTTCGTGCCATGATTCTTGGGGTACTGGAAAAGCGTCGTCCCCATGCCACTGAAGGAATCCTCATGGGAGCCATTTCGGGATTTACTTCCACTCTGGCCCATGCGGGTGGTCCACCAGTCGCTATGTACCTATTGCCACAGAAGTTCCCTCGCGACCTGTTCGTGGGCACCACAGTCATCTACTTTGCCGTTGTGAATCTGGTGAAGTTGATTCCCTACCACACTCTCGGCCTTCTAAGGGCAGGAAACTTAGTGACCATCATAATACTGGCTCCTCTTACCTACTTGGGAGTGAGGCTGGGCATTTACCTGAATCGGCGTTTCACCGATCTCTGGTTCAACCGGCTGGTCTATACCATTCTGTTTCTAACTGGCGTGCAGTTGGTTTTGGGAAAGAACATGATAGCCATGCTCTTCGGGTAAGAAACGTAAAGGCGGTAGGACATGGAAAGGAAGCGCGGAAAGAAGAAGAAAGAGAGAAAAGGTCCGAGGCATTTTGTGTGGACGCTGGTGGTCTGCGCGCTGCTCTATTTTTTGGATGCTCTACTTATCGGGCTGCCTAGCTTCGGCACCTTCCTTTGTGTTGTCTTTATGTTAACCAACTTTGTGGCGTTTCTTTGGCGCCGTAAAAGTGACCGTTCCATTGTGCTGAAGTATGGCATCAGGTCACTGACGCTCTGTTTGACCGTTCTTGCCATTCTGAGTACTTTTATGTTCAATAGACATTTGGGCCATGTGAATGCAAAGCTGATCATCAAGGCGGTTGAAGATTACCGCGTGGAACACGGGGAATATCCCGAACGTTTGGAGGATTTGGTCCCCCAATTCTTCTCGAAGGTGCCCAGTTCAGCCATTCGATTGACATCCACTAAATACTACTATCTATATCACAAAGATTACCATAGCCTGATGTGGGCGGAAGCGCCCCCTTTTGGCAGGAGAACATACCATTTTGAAACGAAAGAGTGGTCCTACATCGACTAAAATGAGATACTGGTGCTGATGGTCTTTGTTCTCAATGTGACCATGTCCCGCAAAAACGCCAACGCATGGAACATTTCAGCACAGAAGTTGTCTAAACTGGATGAATGAAGATATCAAAAAGCCTGCGGGCGAGCCAACGCAAGATGCCGCACTGATCAGGGCCTTTCATGAGGGAGACAAGGCCGCGTTCGACAAACTGGTCCTCAAACACAAAGATAGACTGTTCAATTTGTGCTACCGGTTGCTTGGGGATTACGAGGAAGCGAACGATTCTGCGCAGGAGACCTTCATAAAGGTCTATCGAGCGCTTAAGAAATTCAGGTTCGAATCCGCTTTTTCCACATGGCTTTATCGGATCGCAGTCAATACCTGCAAAAACAAGCTCAAGTCCTCGGCATACAGGCAGAAAAGGAAGATGGTCCCTCTGGATAACCCGGTCTTGGCCAACAGGAGTAGACCCAGCCGAGAGATTCAGGATGAGAGCCAGTCCCCTGCCATCGAGCTTGAGAAAAAAGAGAGGATGAGGATTATACAGGAGGCCATAAACGCACTGCCCCCAGAACAGAAGGAGGTGGTTACCCTCCGGGACATTGAGGGGTTCTCCTATGAAGAGGTGGCCGAGATCACCGGTTTCAACCTGGGCACGGTGAAGTCAAGACTTGCAAGAGCGCGGCAGGACCTGAGGAAAAAGCTAAGGAGCGTGATATAACATGGACTGTGGCGAGATTAAAGAGCGCTTATCTGCGTATGTGGATGACGTCCTGGACGCGGAGAGCAAGGCCGTTGTGGAGGAACATCTTTCCACCTGCAAAGACTGTCAACAGGAACTGGTTTCATTGAAGGCCTTGGTCAGTGAACTGGGTTCCCTGGAATCCGTCGAGCCTCCAAGGGATTTCCTGGACCAGCTCCATGAACGTATTGAAGCGCGCTCTTGGTTTCCAAAAATCCTCCGCACCCTGTTCGTGCCAATGCGGGTAAAGATCCCACTGGAATTTGCGGGCGCCGTGGCTGTGGCCATCCTGGTTTTCTCTGTTTTGCATACCCAAAAAGACCAACTCAGGCTTGCAGAAGCACCCGTAGGCCTCAAGCAGGAGAGGGCCGGTGAACAGGTCGCCATGGAGAAGAGGCAGGCAGAGGCTCCTCTTAGGGTTATGGAGGAGAGCGTTTACAAGGAGCGTGCAGTAGATTCCTTTGGAGACGTCGCGAAAGATGAAGCCCACAAACCCCAACTCGCCTATAAAGCGGCAACGGCAGAGGAGCCCCCAGCAGAAAGGGAAACTATTGAGTTGGCCCTTGTCATGAAAAAGGAGATACGTCCCGAGTCTTTAGCGCCTGGAGCGGCCATGGAAGCCGCCCCGGCCCCAAAAAAGAAGATGAGCAGATCGTTGGCCTTGCCGCAAGCTGCACCCCCTGCCAAACCTGAAAGGGATGAAGAGGTGGATGAATCGCTTCCAAGATTAAAAAGGCTCATAGAGCTTGTGGGAGGAGAGGTCGTATCCCTAGAATATAATGAGGAGACCAACACGCTGGAATCCATTCGCGCAGAGATCCCAGCCAAACAAATCGATACCTTTTATAATAAGCTGAAAGCGTTGGGTGACCTCCAGGTTCCTCCCGAAGCAGTAGCCGGAAAAGAGCATGAGGTTCTTCCAGTTCTTATCCATCTCCTTCCTTCAAAGTAAGAAAGTTCAGAGTTTCTCTCCTTAATTTATCTTGAACCTCCTTAAAAAATCCCCCTCGCTCCCCACATTCGGCGAGACCTGTCGAGTCGCTCATGTGGAGCCGCATTCGAAAAGGGGTAACATTTTAGCCTTTTGAAACAGCCGTGCAAAAACTCTTGGCGGGCTGAGCGGGGTTCTCTGGAGGGGCCAAAAACCCTGCCTTCTGCGCAGGTTTTCTCTGACGGCCTCCCTTGCCATGACGCCTGCGCACACAGGCCGCCCAAATAAAGACCGGCCCAAGTTCAATGGTGACAGAACACGGCTATCAGAGCTACTTCGCTTTGTGCGCCATACTTAAGGGCACCGGGCAAATTTTTTGGCTCCTCCAGAGAATGCCGCTTAGCCCAGGGGC
>DAOVAK010000718.1 GCA_030671095.1 Deltaproteobacteria bacterium
CTCGGAGAAGTCTACCTGAAACCAGGGCTCAATAAAGCATTTTTCCAGATCTTGCATAGCCCCTTGGTCGAGAACTGCTATCTGGAGCATATAGTCATCTTCCAAAATCTCTCTTGAGACCCCGAGCGTCCTGGGATCAAAGCCCATTGCCGCTATCCCGCCCCCAAGGCCATTGCCCCTGTTATGCATCTGCCTGGAAGGCTCAAAGATATGTTTCCCCCTGACCGGGATGCTCGAGGCAAACCCGGTTACTCCGCACCCACCTTCGTCCTCTCTCTTATAATGGTTTCTTGTGATCAAATCCTCTGCCACTGGTTTTCTGGATTCTATTATATTTCTTATGATCTGATTTTTTCTCATCATCTATATGGTCTGTGATTCAGTTTTTAAATTCCTTAACTTTAGACCTGCCCGTCCCGCTTTGCGGGACGAGGCGGGCGGGCCCTTTATCAGCCTAAGGCTGATTTAGCTCACTTATTCATGTAATCCAGATGCACCAAGCAGTCTGTCCTGCCCACGAGTTCTGTTATGCTCTTCATGCCGAATCGTTTTAGTATCCTGATGAGCTCCTTCCTCCAGGCCATGAATAGGTTGCTGATCCGCTGGGTTCCCCAATCCAGATCAATCAATTCTGTCAATTCCGGATCAGTTGTGGCAATACCTCGTGCGCAGCCCCTCCCGCTCTCACAGTTGTGACAGCGAATGCATCCTAATGCCACCAGTTCTGCAGTTCCTGTGCATACCCCATCAGCTCCGAGGGCTATGATCTTGGCCATATCATGAGGGGTTCTGATCCCACCACTGGCTATCACTGTCATTTTGTCCCGGATTCCCTCTTCTTTGAGGAACCTGTGCACCTTGGGCACAGCATATTCAATGGGCATGGCAATATTCTTTTTTGCTATGTCTGGAGCAGCCCCTGTTCCTCCGTAGCTGCCGTCCAGATGGATGATATGTGCACCAGCGTAATAAGTCCCCACAGCCACCATGTCCACATCGGTGGGTGTAGAAACCTTTACCGTTATCAATGCCTTAGGATTGATGGCCTTTATCCAGTCCACATGTTTCTTGTGATCCTCAACCGAATATACACTGTGAAAAGGAAAGGGTGAAAAGAGAGGGTAACCGACAACCGCCTCCCTCATGCGTGCCACGGCAGGTGTTACCTTGTCCCCGAGCAAGTGTCCTCCCAGACCTGGCTTTGCACCTTGGGCATACTTAAATTCCACTATCTTCACCCTCTGAATGGTTTCTTCCCGGACACCGAAAAGACCAGTGGCCACCTGGGTAATGACATGATCATCATAGGGTTTTAGTTCATCAGGATATCCCCCTTCACCAGTACAGCAAAATGTCCCAAAGGCTGCTGCCGCCCTGACTCTGCTGAGCATGGTGATGATGCTTACGGAACCATACGACATACCTGCACCGTAGAAGGGGACATCTATCCGGATGTGGTGGGAGGAATCGTCTCTTCGGTTCAGATCGATTCCAACGTCCACGTCCTCATGGGAGGCTTCCAATTGAGTCCCATGAGCGGGAGGAAAAACCAGCCGGAGCCTGTCAAAGCCACCTTCAGAGGCCCCGATCCTATATTCAAGCCCTCTCGGCGGAACAGTACCGTTCTCAGCCATGTACCAGGTGCTGACGAGGAGATCCGGAGTCCATCGAAGATCCCCCATGGTATCAAAGGTGGGGTTCCTGTTCAGAGAAAGGGCCTGGGCCGGGCAGGCCTCATAACAGGGATTGGGGCACTCAGGCCCTACACAACGGTAATGATTTTTGGTGAGGACATGCCCAACCCTGATGACATGTACGCCGTATGGACACAGTTCCACGCACTTGCCACACCCTATGCAGTCATCGGTCCTGTGGAGCCGATATTTACCGATGGGATTTCTAAATCTTGATGGGGTTATCAACATCTCTGGCGGCTTGTTATTCAAGCTCATAGCCCTCCTGAACCTCTCCCAGTGACCCAAAGGTGTTTCTGTCCAGATCTTCAAAAAACATGGCCCTACCAGCCTCGCCCCGCAAACGCCGAACATCCCTTATGCCCATTGCACCCATAATCTCAAGGATTTGATTATGCCATGCACCGAGAAGATTGATCGTCCTGGAGGCAACCCAGG
>DAOVAK010000579.1 GCA_030671095.1 Deltaproteobacteria bacterium
TGTAAACCGTGTCCCTCTCTTCCTGTGGTAATGACAATCCCTAGAGAAACCGCATACATTCCTTCGGATCTTCGTAGGGATAGTCCGTGCCGAGCAAGATCCTGTCTATCCCCATCGCTTTGTACGTACACATGAAGGCGGGTTCGTAGTACATTCCACTGGTCGTTACAAAAACATTTTCTTTGATGTAGTCGCTGGGCTTTTTCTCAAGGGGCGGTATGGTTGATCTGTCAAACCACGGAATGACATAGGGATAATCTATTCGCGCAAGCAGGAAAGGGAGGGCTTCTCCGAGATGGCCAAGAACAATCTTCAATCCGGGATATTTATCAAAAATACCACTCAGGACCAGACGCATCATGCTCATAGCGGTTTCAATACCGAACCCAAATGGTGCTCCTGAAAGGGCCCATCCGTACGAGGTTTTTAGCTGAGGGATGGAGGGGTAGGATGGATGAAGGTAGACGGGCACATCAAGTTTTGCAGCCCGTTCAAAGATAGGCCAATACTTTTTATCATCCAGATAGCTTTCGCCATAATTGGAATGGGTCTTCCATCCCTTAAGATCAAGCTCTTTCACGGATCGTTCAAGCTCTTCAACAGCCTCTCCAGGACTCTGTGGGGCAAGGGCCGCGAAACCCAAGAACCTGTCAGGATAGCCCTTGATCGCCTTCGCGAGGGCATCATTCGTTTTCCGAGCGAGGGCAGTACCTATGTGAGGGTCTAACTGTTCCACACCGGGGATGGTCAGGGAAAGCACCTGCATATCAATGCCGTTCTCATCCATGGTCTTGAGTCTTCCTTCTCCCAGGTCAAGCAGCTTATTGAGCAGGATATCTCCAATGGGCTCTACGGCGCCATCGCCCCATTCGATACGACAAGTGTTTGTTTTCACGTCCCTCACATATTTTGGATATCCCTTATTTTCCAACATCTGTTCGAGCCATTCTTCAGTGATGAAGTGCGCTTCAAAATCAATCTTTTTCATTCGAGACTCCTGCAGCGAATCAATAATGGGTCATAAGCTGCACTATTTATCGACGATGTCATAAGCTGGGAGACTTTAAGGCCTTGAGGCTTAAGCTTTTTAGCTTTCTAGCCTCCTAGCTTCCCAGCCATTGATCTATCAGGCTATTTTAAAAAGCTTCTTTGCATTTCCCGCCAATATCTTCTCCTTATCCTCCTGAGAAATAGGCAACCCTTCCAAAAAGGCCATGCACTCATCAGAGTCCTCATAAGGATGATCTGTAGCAAGAAGGATTCTGTCTACACCCATCGCCTCATATGTGCACATAAAGGCGGCCTGGAGGTAGTTGCCGCTCGTCGTGACGTAGACGTTTTCCTTCAGATATTCACTGGGCCTTTTCTTTAGTTCCGGTCTTGCATCGGGGTCAACATAGGGCTTGACATAGGCGAAATCAATGCGCTGCAAAAGAAAAGGGATTCCTTCTCCCAAGTGCCCCAACATGAAAGTTAAGCCTGGAAACCGATCAAAAACACCACTATATATCAGGCGCATCATGCAGATGGATGTCTCAATGCCAAAACCGAAAGGGGCTCCCGCAAGGACAAATCCATACTTTCCTAGGGCAGGAATGGATGGAACCGCAGGGTGAAGGTAAATGGGCACTCCAAGTTCAGCCGCCTTCTCCAAGATGGGCCAATAGGGTTCGTCGTCCAGATAGCTGTCCCCATAGTTCGAATGGGTCTTCCACCCTTTGAACCCCAGTTCCTTGACTGCCCGCTCAAGCTCTTTGCAGGAGCCCTCTGCGTCTTTCGGCGCGAGGGCAGCAAAACCCTGAAATCTATCAGGGTACATGGCAATCGTCTCTGCAAGGGCGTCATTGGACTTCCTGGCCAACCCCATCCCCATGACAGGATCAAAGTGCTCAACACCGGGCGACGTCAGGCTCAACACCTGCACATCAATTCCCGCCTTATCCATTTTCGCGAGTCTTCCTTTTCCCAAGTCGAGCAACTTATTCAGAAGCATATCCCCGAGGGGCTCTCCCACTTCCGGGGTATACCACAACCGCCGTTTCCCGCTCTCCGCATCCACTATGTAGCGTGGATACCCCTTGTTTTCCTCTATAACCTGCACATACTCTTTGGTCACGAAATGGGCTTCAAAATCAATCTTTTTCATTTCAGTCTCCTTCTGATTTTCACCGCAGAGTCGCAAAGAGCGCAAAGGTGAATTTAGCTTGATTGCTTATTATGCCTGCTGCGCAGGCCTCAATCCCAACACGGGATTGAGAATGGGATGAGGTTTTGAGGAAAAAAGGAAGATTTCATTTTTTCCTTTAAAACCTCATCCCAAACATATTAAGCAATCACCTCTTCAATATGGACTCCGTGTTCTCCCTCCGGGGCGTAGGCCCTCCGGGCCGGAGGCTGCCCGCCATTCCATCCTCCGTAGCAGCCTACTGCGGAGGACGGGCGCTCTCGCTCAGGCGAGGCTGGGAGGCTTTAAGGTCTTGAGGCTTAAGCTTTTTAGCTTTCCAGCTTCCCAGCCATTGATCCATCAACCTATCTTTAGCATTTTCTTCGCATTTCCGGCTAAAATCTTTTCCTTCTCTTCCGGTGGGATGAGCATTGACTCTACACCTTTGAGGTTTTCCCTAACAAAATCCTCTCCCGCTTCAGCCCCAAAAGGGTAATCCGAACCATAGAGCATGCGGTCAGATCCGAAAAAGGCATACCCGCAGGGAAAGGCGCCTAGAGTTCCGTCCACGGCCGTATCGCCATATATGTTGCCATAGTA
>DAOVAK010000752.1 GCA_030671095.1 Deltaproteobacteria bacterium
GGTCAGGGAATTGAGTCATGGTGAGGTAGAGGTCATTTTTTACCAGCCCTCTTTTCTATTTAAGCATTACCAGAATAAAAATCTTGATAAATTGAGCCGGGAGATGGACATCCTGGTTGGATCGATCATTAAAGAAGCGGCGAGAAGCAATGAGTAGATCCGGCGCTTTCTTCTTTGTTGCCAGCGGGGGAGTATGACTCTATCGGGGAAACGGGGTTTACTTTGAGTATTACGGATAAAGGAAGGTGCCCAAAGAATGGTACTGTTTGAGTTTCAAGGGTGGCCCACAGTGGATGGTTGATGATCATCTTAGTTGTTATATGAAAGAGCACGTGATAGTAAAACCTGGAAGGACTTTCTCACTATTTTCGGTTGCCTTGATTTTTTTCTTCGTGCACAGCCTTATTTTGCCAAACGCAACGAATGCAGAAAGGCATTTATGGGATAACCTTGGGGCCGCTAGTATCGATGAGAAGTTGAAAGCCCCGAGCTTTACGCTGAAGGACCTCAACGGCAAAGATGTGAAATTGGAGGATCACAGGGGAAAGATTGTTTTCCTAAATTTTTGGGCAACCTGGTACCCGCCTTGTCGAGCCGAAATGCCATCCATGGAGAAGCTCTATTCCACATTTAAAGATAAAGATTTTACTATGTTGGCAGTGGACCTTCGGGAAGAGACCAAGAAGGTGAGGGTTTTTCAGGAGAAATTCAAGCTTAATTTCCCTATTCTTTTGGATTCTGATGGTAGGGTGGGTCTCAGGTATGGAGTTCGGTCCATACCCACGACCTATCTGATCGATCGAGAGGATTATGTGATAGGGGGAGCATTGGGTGCTCGTAATTGGGCAAGCAAGGAAGCCTTTGAACTAATCGATCACCGCCCCATAACGAAGCGCGATTCTTAACATGGATGGGTAGTCAGGGAATCTGTGGAAAATCTTTCCATCGTTGTGGGTTAGGGGGAAAATTTAGGAACGCTCGCCTCAGTACAACACTGTGCGTTCGTTTCGCTTGCTCCACAGGAATTAGCTTGTGAAATATATCGGTTGTGTGCTCAAACATTCGGACAAATATTATGGCCAATGAAGTTTCTATCCGTCTTGGCGTTTTCTTCGGCATTTTTGCCTTAGTAGTTATTTGGGAACTTTTAGCCCCACGCCGCTCCTTGAATACCTCCAAAATCGTGCGTTGGTTTAACAACCTGGGCATAACCTTTCTCAATCCAGTGGTGGTGCGATTGGTGTTTCCTATCTTGG
This sequence comes from Deltaproteobacteria bacterium, assembly GCA_030671095.1. The sequence continues at coordinate 1,257 of DAOVAK010000752.1, forward strand.
CCGTGGGCATGGCCCTGCTAGCTCAGGAAAGAAGTTGGGGCCTGTTGAACAGTGTTGATCTGCCATACTGGCTTGAAGTGGTGGTCGGAGTGATAGTACTTGATTTTGTCATCTATCTTCAGCATGTCATGTTCCATACGATTCCGGTCCTGTGGCGTTTGCACATGATGCACCACGCTGACCTGGATTTTGACGTGACAACCGGGCTGCGTTTCCACCCAATAGAGATGGTTCTATCCATGGTTATCAAACTTTCTGTTGTGGTCTTAGTGGGGCCGGCAGCCTTGGCCGTGCTTATTTTCGAAGTCCTTCTCAATGCTACGTCCATGTTCAACCACGGCAATATTCGTCTCCCTTTGAGTATTGACCGGAGGCTTCGCCTACTTGTGGTCACTCCCGACATGCATCGCGTGCATCATTCAGTGACTATACGGGAGACCAACAGTAACTTCGGTTTCAATCTGCCTTGGTGGGACCGTCTGCTCGGCACGTATCGGGACCAGCCTGCTGCGGGACACCAAGGTATGACCATCGGGTTGGCTCAGTTTCGGGATGCCAAACGACTAACCCTGCCATGGATGTTGGCTCTTCCGTTCATCGGCAAAACGGGTGAGTATGCCATCAATCGTAGCGGAAGAGAACCTGTTAGCGGTGGCAAGTAGAAATGGAGCAATCCATGCTTAAGAAAGAACTGGTAATCAT
>DAOVAK010000820.1 GCA_030671095.1 Deltaproteobacteria bacterium
TCAAGGGCAGACCCCAAGTCTCCCCTCATATGAGTGGTGGCTTGCCCCTGAGGCTTACATGGATGTAAAGCAAATCTTGGGACTGCGAGAAATGGTTTCCAATTCAGAATCTAAAGCCAAACGACACGAAAGAAACGAGGATGTTTAAAGACTAATTCCCAGATTGAGCGAAGACGCTCGATTTCCGTTATCCGTTATCCCTTGGGGAGAATAAGCCTCTGAACCTCAAATTTACTCAAATACGATTTTCTTTAAATCGCACAACGGGACCTCGGCTTGAACTTCTTTCCCCTGACTCTCATCATAGGAGACATAATGGAGTTTCCGAACATAGTGTGTTGCCTCGGCCTGAAAGACGGTAAAGAGCATACACCGATGCTGAGCGGCATCCCACATTTCAACCGTCAAGACTTCTCCATTCTTTTGGGCGATCCGGAGTCGATTGCCGCCTAGGGCGGTGATGCTTTTGATATAGAGAATAGACATGGGCATAATAATGCCGTCATAGCGGTAGAGAAAGGTATGAAACTCGGATAGATTCAGGAAATCATCAACATGTTGCGTCCGTCCATCTTTCGTCGTGAAATACCCCTTGAATAGCTGCGTTTTCCATCCCAATGCCAATGGCTTTGGCTTGACCTGACAGATACCATGCGCTCCGGTAATAAGTCCGGTAATAAGAATGTAAAAGGCAATAATCCATAAAAGCATTTTCATGATGGAAAGCCTCGTTTTTGTTCGGCATCCAGCGTTGATCGCGAGAATCAAATGGACGTGGACTTGTGCTTGTACCAGATCCCCGGAAACGGGTCAAGGTGATTAGAGGCAAGGCAGCGGAATTTTTGACAGATTTTATCGAGAAGCTTACAGTGAACGTATCCCCCTAATGGAGCGAAAAATTACGCTGCCACCTTGAAGTTTTTCTGTTGAAGGGAATTATGAATCTGATCACAGAGTTTTTTCAAGCCCTCACTGCATGTTCGCGATCCTAATGACAACTTTATTCCCATTTTCATCCAGTTTGCTCACCACTTCTCGTCCCTCCGAATCCAGCACAACAAAACCTGAGTTGAACAGGAGCTCCATCCATTTCTTCCTCACCTCCAGCGGGCCGCTACATACCGTCATACAATGATTGCAGGTCGTTTTGATGTTTTCTCTGGGACGATCCAGTACGCCCAGCTTCCCGAAGGTGAGGTTTCGCCTGACTGCGAGGTTTGCCGGGTCGTTCCATAGTTGGACAAACAGTTCGGGGAGCTTATCATCATCATCCGGTAGGATGGTTCGACCGGTTGAGAAGGAACTCCATTTCCCTCCCTTTGAGAGCCCGGTGAACCCACCACAGCCTATGACGCAGCGAAGATCACCATGTTTCTTGTTGTATGAGAATTCCCGTCCGGCAATGGTCACGCTCACCTCTTCCCGCTTATCCTTATTTATGAACTCCACCGGACACACCCGGGCGCAGATAAGACATTTGTCGCACACGGTTTCTTCCATTGGACTGTCCGGTTCGAGCGGGGCATCGGTTAAGACACCGCCCAGCATGACATTGGACCAGTATCCCGGCA
>DAOVAK010000789.1 GCA_030671095.1 Deltaproteobacteria bacterium
TAGCTATGGAGGCAGGGGAGGTTGCAGCCGAGGAGGCGCGTCCCATTAGTGATATCAGGGCGTCCAAGGAATACCGTACTGAAATGGTTAGGGTTCTAACGAAAAGGGCAGTGATGGAGGCGTTAAAGAGGGTAAAGGAAAATTCTAATAACCGTGGCTAAACCTCCGGCTTTGTCTGAGGTGGCTGAGTAATAAATTTTTTTAGGGGTGAAGACTATGAGAGAGGTTGAAGTAGATCTAAAAGTCAACGGGGTAAACTACCAAGTGAAAATTCCACCTTGGAGAACCTTGGTCGAGGTCTTGAGGGAAACCCTGGGCCTTACGGGAACAAAGAAGTCCTGCAATGAAGGGGAATGCGGTGCCTGCACGGTGATTCTGGATGGGAGACCTGTGACCTCCTGCCTGGTGCTAGCGATCGACGCGGAAGGTAAGGATATACTTACTATTGAGGGCATCTCTAAAGATGGAAATTTCCATCCTGTTCAGGAATCTTTTTTAAAACATGGAGCGATTCAATGTGGATTTTGTACGCCAGGCATGGTGATGTCAGCCAAGGCGCTCTTGGATGAAAACCCAAACCCAAACCTCATTGAAGCCAGACAGGCAATTTCCGGTAACCTGTGTCGCTGTACCGGATATCAGCATATCATAAATTCCATTTTGGCCGCTTCGAGAACGGGAGGCAGTGCCGATTGACCGCAAAAGAACATACGTCTTGGACCTAGCAAAGCAGCATGATTGACGGACATCAAAATTTAGCCTCCTTCTTTCAGCATGTCAGCTATGATTCTCCTCAGTTCCTTTTTGTTTATTTTTCCCACATGAGTCTGCGGTAGTTGATCCACAAGCTCAAGGCGTTCGGGCAGTTTAAATTTGGCAATCCTTCTCTCATTGACCAAAAAATTATTTAGCTCCTCTAACAAGATCTTTTCGCCGCCTTTTGTCACCGCAAATAGGCAGGCCTTTTCGCCCAATATGGGATCGGGCATGGCCACATATGCACAGTTCAGCAACTTGGGAAATGCCAGGATATGGTTTTCCATCTCCTCTGCACTGATCTTCTCTCCTCCACGATTGATGGTATCCTTCAGACGCCCCTCTACGATCAGATTGCCGCTTGGGTGCATTCGAACCAGATCCCCGCTCTTGTAGAAGCCTTCGGAGGTGAACGCAGCCGCGTTGTGTTCTGGAGAGTTAAAATAGCCTCGAATCGTGTATGGTCCCCGCACGACAAGTTCACCCACCTCCCCCTGTGATACCTCTTCTCCATCATCATTCACGACTTTCACCTCATCTCCTGGGGATAAGGCCCTTCCCTGGGTGTGAAACTTCACCTCGTCTGGATCATTGAGACGGGTGCAGAAATTTGGCCCTTCAGCCATTCCCAGGATCTGTTGCACATCGGAGCCCAGTTTTGGACCGATCTCCTGAGCCACTTCAGGCTGAAGCTTGGACCCGCCCACAAGACAAAGCTTGAGAGAACTGAGGTCGTATTGCTTTAGGTCCGGATCATTTACATAGCTGATAACCGTGGCTGGTACAGCAGGAACGGTCGTCACCCCCTCCTCTTCAATGAGGGGCAGCACCACATTGGGAGCCGGACTCGGGGAAATGACGACTTTGCCCCCGCACATGAAGACACCCTGCAAGAACGTGGTTGGGAAATTGTGTGTAATGGGAATTCCGATCAGAAGTACAGTGTCCGGTCCGCTACCGGATAGGATCTGGCACAGTGAACTGTTATAGGTGTAGTCATT
>DAOVAK010000622.1 GCA_030671095.1 Deltaproteobacteria bacterium
TCTCCCTTTTAAATATATTGACTCTTTAGAACTTCTCTAGTTGTTTCAGTCTTTCTTTAACCAATTTAAAAAAGGAGGGGTAAAAATGGCAGAGAAAAAAGCAGCAAGATTTCCGGATCCTCACGAGTTTCAGGTTCCGCCGGAGCTTGAAGGCTGGGAAGAGATGTACCCATCACATTATCTGTTTTCCAAAGAGAGGGGGGGATGGGAGAGCGGCCAGTTCTGGTATCAGGACAAGATTCATGCACCAGAGCCAATGCCTCCGTTGGACCTGATTTTTCAGGAGGCATGGCAGATTTCGCTTTCGCAATACACCACAAGGGTTTTTTGCATACCGCCTGCCCAGGGAATCGCCCAGAGGATGGTCGGGCCATACATGTACATCTGTGCGATTGCGCCTCCACCGGATGAGGTAATAGGCGAAAAGGCCGTGCTATTTGAGAAGCGGGTGTTTTATGTATTTGAGCATTATAATGAATTATGGGACAAGTGGCTGACCAAATTCAAGGCCCTTGGTAAAGAGATGGAAGCAGTTGAGGTCCCAAAAGAACTGCCGAAATTCGTTCCAGAAGACCAGGTCCTTCCTGCGCCTACAGGCTATTATGTATCCTATGACATTCTCGAAAGGTTTAACAACCTTGTAAATCAAATGTTTAAGGGCTGGCAATACCACTTTGAGATGCTGAACCTGACCTACCTTGCCTACCTCATGTTCGGTGACGTTTGCAGGAAGCTCTTTCCCGGAATTAGCGAAAGCGCCATTGGCAAGATGGTGGCCGGTGCGTATGTGTCCATGTTCCGTCCTGAGGAGGAGCTATGCCAGTTGTCCAGATTAGCCACCTCTTTAAGTGGTGTGGCTGATATTCTTAAGAAGGAGATGACGGCGGATCAGAAGATTGCAGAGCTCGGAAAGTCAGAGGACGGGAAGAAATGGCTTGAGGCATTTGATAAGGCAAAAGACCCAGGGTTCTATGTATCATGCGGCAGCGGCTGGTTCCATTATGAGGGGAGCTGGATCAACAACTTAGATATTCCTTACAGCTATATCAAGAGCTATGTGGAACGGCTGGGAAAGGGAGAGACGATCGAACGGTCTTTGGATGAAGTCGATAAGCAAAGAGATGAGACCGTTGCCAAGTACCGTGAACTGATTCAGACCGACGAAGACAGGGATGCCTTTAATAACGCCTACAATACTGTCAGGACCATTTACAGGTATGCTGAGGACCACCTTTTCTGGGTAGAGCATTGGTTCCACACCATATGGTTTTCCAAGATAAGGGAGTTCGGCAGTCTCCTGGTTGATAACGGCATGATTAAAGAAGTGGATGACATATTTATGTTTACCAGGTACGAGATACCAGAGCTTCTCACTGAGATGGCAACTGGTTGGGCCTTAGGGGTGGATATACCTGTAAGGGGCGACTATTACAAGGCCAAGGTTGACAAGCGAAGGAAAATCCTTAAGGCGGCAAGTGAGTGGAATCCGATCCCGGCGTTAGGCGTTCCGCCCGAAGAGGTGGCAGAGCCTTTCACCATCATGCTCTGGGGCGTTACTACCGACAAAGTCAAGGAATGGCTCAAAAGCATGGGGGAGGTTAGTGCTGAGGATGTGTCTGAGCTCAAGGGTTTTGCTTCTTCGGCAGGCGTTGTTGAAGGCACGGCCCGGGTTCTCAAGCGCCTCAAGGAGATTGTGGACCTCAAAGAAGGAGAAATCATGGTTTGTCCCACCACCAATCCTTCATGGGCCCCAGTGTTTACCAAGATCAAGGCTGCGGTCACTGACATCGGCGGGCTCACCAGTCATGCGGCCATTGTGTGCAGGGAATATGGTGTCCCGTCAGTTACCGGCACCGGCGTTGCCACCTCAATTATCAAGACCGGGGACATTATCAAGGTTGACGGCGAAACGGGCGTAGTCACTATTGTTAAAAGAGGCTGATATATAGCAAATGGAGTTTGGGCTAACGGAGTATTGGACGTGAGACTAAGAATTATCACTCCAATACTCCAGCACTCCAATACTCAAAATAGAGAGTAACTCCGGTGTTCCTGAGACGGAGGAATAGATGGACTATATCCTGGATTTTGAAGATTTAGACAAGAGTTCACTCCAAATTGTTGGGGGGAAAAATGCCAGCTTAGGAGAAATGATCAAGGCCGGCATTCATGTCCCACCCGGATTTGCCGTGACTACTGACAGTTACCTTGGCTTCATAACCGATACAGGAATAAAAGATACAATGTTTCAGAACCTTTCTGGGTTGAGTGTTGATGATGTGGAGGCCCTCAATAACGCGAGCGCCGAAGTCCAAGATTTGATTAACAATGCCTCCATGTCTGATAATATTCTGGCAGCCGTAGAAGAAGGGTATGCCCAACTTTGTAAGAAGTGTGTTGTTGAAACAGTTCCCGTGGCGGTACGTTCCAGCGCAACGGCAGAGGATCTGCCCACGGCAAGCTTTGCCGGGCAGCAGGACACATACCTTTGGGTTGAGGGAATAGAAAATGTTATCAACAGTGTTCAGAGGTGCTGGGCCAGCCTGTTTACGCCTCGCGCCATCAGTTATAGA
>DAOVAK010000257.1 GCA_030671095.1 Deltaproteobacteria bacterium
TTTAGCTCACTTTAGGCACTTCTTCCTGATGGATGGGGAGGCGTACCACTAAGGTGGTGGTGTCGCTGCCGACTCTCACCTCTATCTTTCCTTTCAGCAAACGAACGATTCTATGGGTGATATAGAGGCCCCGACCTCGACCCTCCCCTTCCAATAGCCTGAGACGTTCTTCTTCAGAGATGAGACCCGTATTGCTTATCTCCGCACAGGCCCAGTTCTCGTCCGTATAGGTACGAATGGAGAGGGCCCCTCCATGGATGGGAATGGCATTGGTGGCATTGTTTAGCAGATTGTCTAAGATCCTTTCCAAGTGGATCGGATAACAGTGGACAAAGAGGGGGTCATGGAAGGGCCCCTCTTTGAGGTTGACATTTTGCCTGAGCTGCTCCTTGATCACCTCCCTGTTAATATCAAATCGATTTCTGAGGACCTCTGTGAGGTTGACCACCTGCTCTTTGCCAACCTGATAGAGGCTCAAGGCCATTTCCTGCAGTCGGCTTGTCTCTTCCAGAAGGATCTGTACATATTTCTTGATCTTGGAATCTTCATCTTTCAGCTCCTCTTTTTCGATGAGCTGTTTGAGTCGCCGAGCAAAACCGGCTGTAGCAATGGCCGGGTTCTTGAAGTCATGAAGTATATCGTCAAGACGCTCCATCCTCTGGGCTTTCATGAGTTCTCTCCCCAGAAACAGTAATATCTCAATCTCTTCTTCGGAATAGCGCTGCCTCTGGTCCACGGCATCGAAAGTCATGAAGTGGGTGATTTCTTCGCCCACGTTCAGGGGGACATAGAGAATGGAGTTAATATTATTATTAGCGGCAAACGTCTTCACCCTTTTCGATACAAGTTCACTTCTTTGGGGATCTATGACAAGCAGGTAGGAGAGTGTAATCACTTCAAAGGGGGATTGCGGCAAAGGCTTTCCCGGGTTCAAAATTCTCTCAAAGACTGGCTCACTAATGATAGGAAACCTCTTGCCAATTCCATGATACCCAACGGACTCAGGATATCCTGCTTCAAGGACCACGTGTTGCAGATCGTCAGAAACAGAAAATAGGGCGCAGCTTTCCACATTTATGATATCTGCCAGTTCGGGGATTACACGGTTGAAGACCTCCTTCATTTTGACCCCCTCCCGTGAGCCCAACTTTAGAAAGATATTGCGAACGATCGCTTCCTTCTTTTCGTTGAGTCTGTACATGCCCAGGATCTTCTTACGAGCGATCACAAAGCTGAGCCGCCTGCCCATGAGCTCAGCCACCTGAACCTCCAAGGGGGCGAAGGCCCGGTCTTCTTCCGGGTAATAGACCTGTATCACGCCCACAATATCCCGTTCATAGGGTGAAAAACGGGGGATTGAGAAAGGTACCGCCATCATGGAGTAGACTTTCTTTCTCTGCGCGGCCTCCTTGTCCTGGTAGAGTTCCTCTTTAAGAATATTAGGGACAAGATAGGTCTCCAGACGCTTTACCACCTCGCCAGCAATACTCCCCTCCAGTGGTATGAAGGTCTCTCTGATTTCTTCCTCCGAGGGATAGGAACCATAGGAGAGCAACTGTTTTGTCTGGGGATCGTAGATGCGCACTGAAGCTGAACGGGCCTCCAGAAAATCCACCATATATCGGGTCACCCTCGTAAAGATCTCTGGCTCGGAGAGGTCGGGATTGATTTCAATCATCTCGTCCACCTGGTTTGATGTCTGGGCGAGGAAATCTGGAAAAATCTTTTCCTTAACCCAATCTATCAGGCGGTACCAGAAATCTTCCCGGGCGGGGATTCCCTGGGCCCACGGCTCTTTTTGGATAGCCTTGATCAGTTCTTCAGAATTCTTCCACATCTTTCATCTCAGATTTTGTCTGCCGAGAGTTTGTAATATAGCAAAAATCCGTTCAAAAATCTTGAGAAATCATGTGGAGTCTCTTTTGACTGTGAAGTACAGGGGGGACTTCCGACACAGAAGAGACCTGTGCAAATCGGCTCAGTGAGAGGGGAGGGAAGGATTCAGGATTCCAGGTCTTTTACCCCCTGCAAAATGATGTCAAAAAGCGCCTGAATGTCTTCCTTTTCGACACAGGAAAAGGCCACACGGAGATCGGTTTTGCCCAGTGAAATAAGGCCCACACCATACTTGTCCAGAAGATGGACCCTGAGGGTTTCAGCATCAACGCGCTTCATTCTAAGGCACATGAAGTAGCCAGAGCTAAATGGGTAGACATCCCATGCGGAATCGTAGTTGCTCTGGGCAAGCACCCGTTTAACTTCCAGTGCTCGTGCTTTCAAGACTTGAAATTTCTCTTCCTTTTCCGCTGCATAGGTGTCTGCTTGCAGGGATTTGAGGACTATGGATTGGCCAAGATGGGAAGCATTGGATATGGAGCCCCTCACCGCACCTGCGGTTTTCCTCTCCAGGGCATCGTAGACTGCTGCGTAATCTCCATCCAGATATGATCCATAGGTGATGAAACCAACCCTCAGACCCCATACATAGTTCTCTTTGGTGGCGCCATCCAGCTTGATGGCCATCAGCCTAGGATCCCTACCAAGGAACCTTGAGAAAATGGATTCCTTGAGCACTTCATCCTCATAAAAGAGCCCGAAGTAGGCGTCATCTGTTAGGGCCAGGACATTTGTCCCTTTCTGTGCCAGGTCTGTCAGGATCTCTGCGATTTTGTCCCCTTCTTGCGGGGTAATCGTGTACCCTGTGGGATTGTTGGGGAAATTGAGAATAGTGATGATCTTATCTCTTTTTTCAGCCTCAGCGTGCACACATTTCTGAAATGCATCCATATGGAAGTTCCCCTCCGCATCAAAGAGGGAAAAATTGACGATTTTCGCTCCCCTGCGCACAGCAAATATCATGTTGTAGTTCCCCCACATCTTATCAGGGAGGATGATTGCATCACCCGGATCCACCCACATGTCCCCGATGACACTCATGCCGTGGGTGATGGCATTCGTGACCACAGGCAGACTTATGTTCTTTCCTGCGAGGGAAGGGTTCTTCTTGAGCATCTCATCCTTCCATGCCGAACGAAGAGGCATGACTCCGAAAGAGGGGGCATAGGTGAGTGCCTCCCTTGCTCTCAATCCGTCGATCATCGCCATGACAGAAGGCAAGTGCATGGTGCGGCCTTTTTCCATGGCCATACCTATAGTGGCATTGTATTTGTGGGCCTTTTCTTTGGCTTCCGCGCTTTGCGTCAGAATTCCCTTGGGAAAGAAAAGGTTCTTGCCCACCTCTGAAAGCATTTCATAAATATGACCGTTTGCATCTTGAATGATTTTATTAAGTTCTTTGGCTAAGGGATTCATTTTACGTGTCCTTTCCAATGGGTTTCTGTGGTAGGCCGCTTTTGCAGGGTTCGTATGGGGCCGTTTCCATTCATCCAATCCAAGCCTTATTTTCACCCGCATAATTAGCGATCCCAGAGAGCATATGTCAAGCAAAATTGGTGTGTCGGTGGCTAGGCAAATTGTCTTGACTTGAAAAGAGATATCTTTATATATTCAAAGATTCTGGGATCTTTGAGGTGCATATATCAAAGGAAAGGAGCTTAACGCAGATGAGAGATGTGGTGATCGTTTCTGGCGCAAGGACCCCGGTTGGGGTATTTGGTGGAACGCTGAAGGACTCCCCTGTAGTCCAGTTGGGAGCCTTAGTACTTAAAGAAGCCCTGAAGAAGGTGGGGCTTAGGCCTTTAGCCACCGATGATCTCACCCAGTTTGAGCCCGATATTTTTAGAGGCAAGGGGATGGTGGATCTGGAAAAGGAAGCCTATGACTATGACGATTCCCTGAAGCCCTTGCAGATTGACGAGGTGATCATGGGCAATGTGGTGGGAGCAGGGCAGGGGCAAAATGTGGCCCGGCAGGCCATGATCAAGGCAGGGATCTCTAAAGAGACCAATGCCTTTACGGTGAACAAAGTCTGCGCCTCCGGCATGAAGGCTGTGGCCCTGGCAACCCAATCGATCCGCTCCGGGGAGGCTGAGGTTATCCTTGCAGGGGGAATGGAGAATATGAGTCTCGTCCCTTATGCCCTGCCTGCTGGCCGATGGGGTGCGCGTATGAACAACGTGGATCTGGTGGATCTTATGGTCTTTGATGGTCTTTATGAGATCTTCTATGGATATCATATGGGCATAACGGCTGAGAACATTGCTCAGCAGTACGGCATTTCCCGGGAAGAACAGGATGAGCTGGGGGCCCTGAGTCATCAGAGGGCCAGAAAGGCGATAGCTGATGGGCTCTTCAAAGAGGAGATTGTCCCCGTTGTGATTCCCCAGAGAAAGGGAGAGCCCGTGGTTTTCGACACGGATGAAAGGCCCATGGAGACCAGCGCTGAAAAGATGGCCAAGCTACGTCCCGCATTTAGAAAGGACGGTACGGTGACGGCCGGGAACGCATCGGGAATTAATGATGCTGCCGCCGCGCTGCTCCTCATGTCAGGGGAGAAGGCGAAGGACCTTGGTCTGAAACCCCTGGTCAAGGTGAAGGCCTATGCATCGGGTGGCGTGGACCCGGCCTTCATGGGCCTGGGGCCTGTGCCCGCTGTTCGGAAGATATTCCAGAGAGAAAATCTGGGTATTGATGATTTTGGTACCATTGAATTGAATGAGGCCTTTGCGTCCCAGGCCATTGCCTGCATAAGGGAGCTGAAGTGTGACATGGAGAAGACCAATCCGTTGGGGAGTGGTATCTCCATTGGTCATCCCATCGGGTGCACGGGAGCCCGCCTTGTGCTAACCCTATTGGGGGAGATGCTCAGAAAGGAGCATGCCCTTGGTCTTGCCGCGCTCTGCATTGGGGGAGGCCAGGGTATGGCTACAGTTCTGTAAAAGATCTAATGGTATGGAAAATTGAGGTTTTGAGCCGTCATCGTGATTAATAAAATAAGAGAGAAATTGCAATAATTACAAGTTTATAATTAACAAAGTTAAAGGAGCAAATGATGGCTTATCAGAATATCATCTTTGAGGTAGAGGGAAGTGTGGGGATTATCCGGTTCAACCGGCCCAAGGCCTTGAATGCGATCAATACGGAAATGGTGAAGGAACTCGATGATGCCTTGAT
>DAOVAK010000432.1 GCA_030671095.1 Deltaproteobacteria bacterium
CCACAACACGTCCCGGGCTTTGGGCCATCACCTCAATGAGATTGACAGAAACTTCAACAACCTATAAGAAAAGCTGCGGCTACGAATAGGCCGTAATAGAAGAAAGGCTGCGACCTTTTTGCATGCGATTCATATTTGCCATCTTCATTTTTCTTTATATACCGGTCCTTCCCCTTTCAGCTTCTGGGAGTGAGGGCCAAACCGGTATCCCATCCCCTGAAGAGGAAGCGGCAGAATACTGGGAGATTATGAAAAGAATGGAAGAAGGATTCCATGACCCTCTAGTAGATTGGCATTACTACTGGAAGGAGGGGCTCCGTATTGACAGCCCTGATAAGAACTTCACCATGAAGATCAACTTATCGGTCTTTGTGGATGGGGGGTATATAAGCGCGGATGAAGAGTTAGAAACGGTCTTTCCCAATCTGGAAGGTCCAGCATTAGGATTCGAGAGATTGAGGGTATCTGGTTTTGGGACCGTCTACGATTGGGCCACGTTCAAGCTCGATATTGATTTTGCCAACATACGGGACATCAAGGACAACTGGTTCCAATTTACGAAGGTCCCCCTCATCGACCATTTCACAGTGGGGCACATGAAAGAGCCGTTTTCTTTAGAAGGGTGGGCCAGCATGAAGGCTGCCACCTTTATGACAAGGGCTTTGCCCACTGATGCCTTTTGGATGGGCCGCAATATCGGAATCAGGCGCCATACAGCAGAACTGGACGAACGCTTGACCTGGGCGGTGGGCGCTTTCCTCAACACGGGTTCATTCGGTAACGTGGGAGACACCAAAGATCAACTGAGCGAGGCCAACGGCTGGAATTTAACCGGACGCGTCACCTATCTCCCCTGGTATGAGGAGGAGGGCAGAAGGCTTCTCCATCTTGGCCTCTCATATACACACCAAATACGCGGAGAGGACGTGGCAACAGAAAGGAAAGCACGGCCAGAGACCTTACTTACGGATGACAGGCTCGTGGATACGGGCAAGTTTTTTAACGACTCCGCGGATCTGATCAATCCAGAATTTGCAATGGTTACTGGTCCCCTCTCCTTCCAGGGGGAGTATTTTCATCTCTTTAACAAAGCAGAGGCATCGGGCGACCCGAAGTTCTGGGGGTTTTATCTCTATGGTAGTTATTTCCTTACGGGAGAACATCGAAATTATGGAAGACGATCGGGTACGTTTTTCCGGCTGCAGCCAAAGCACACCTTTCATTCCCGAAAGGGGGCATGGGGCGCCTTGGAGTTGGCGGCTCGGGTCTCCTTTATAGACCTGAACGATGGGGCTATTAGAGGAGGGAAAGAGGCCAACTTCACCGCAGGCCTGAACTGGTATCTCACGAGAAACACCCGTTTCATGTTTAACTATACCCGAGCGTTCGTTAAGGATCGTGGAACACCCCCTGCCATAGACAGTGGCCGCGCACACATCTTCCAGACCCGTTTCCAGACAGAGTTCTGAGCATCCCTGAAAAGACCTAGACCATACCAAATAAGCCGGGCCCAAAGAGACTGTGTCGCAATTCGACAAAACCGTCATTTCCCGCCAAAGGCGTCGGGATCTTCGACCGGGCGAGCCCCGTAAGCCTGCCCCGTACTCGATAAGTCAAGGCAAGATCTTATTACATAAATGGGTCGTAGCGCGATCCAAAATCAGGGGTCCAATTCGTACTGTTCAACCTCAACGTATTGGCATCAACGGTTTGGATCCACACATATCGCGACCCGCCCAGCAAATATCCGTAGAATTCTTCATTTGGCCCGTAAATTTTAAAAAACTGCCGGTAGATATTCCTCCTGGACCGGTCGATTAGCTTTGACAACTGCTCCTTACTGGTGACTTTTGTCCACCCGTCGTTCTCAATGGTCCTGTTGTCGCCCTTCGGATCAAAGACAATGGCTGACACCTCCCCAGCAGGCCACTCGTTAGCGTGAATAACGTATTTATCATGGTTCTCTTGTATATCCTTCATAGCCACCGCCGTATCGGACCTATATTGTACTCTGAGTCTGCCCTGGCTTGCACATCCGGAGATGAACAACACCCATATCAGACCCATCACGGCTATATAGATAAATCTTTTCTTTTCCATGGAACCACCCCTTTCTATTCTCCTGTCCACAGTTATACGTTTCGTGTGTGGCCCTAAGATACCCACCAGTCAACAATTTGCAACACCATCTTATTAAAATCCCGAATCCAGAGTATTTTTGGTCATATCCTCTTTGATTCCAAAAATCAACCCCAGCACCGAGACACACGCCCGCATTGCTCATGAATACACCTTTTTCTTTGACACGTAACCGCAGTTTACCTACACTTAAAATCAGGTAATGGAATCTCTTGTTTTTGCCAGTTCACCGAAAAACAGAGGAAGATTATAATATGAGAAAAAGGGATGTTTGTTTTGTTGCTTTGCCGTTTCTGATACTTTTTCTTGTTTGCGCATCCTCATCATTCGCAGTCGATCTCGAGGATGCTGATGCTCTCGGTTGTCGTGATGGGATTGTAAACATGGGAGATACCAAATCTGACGTCCTAGAGAAGTGTGGAGAGCCCACCCGAAAAGAGGGATTCCAAGAATACCTCTGGATTTATGATTTTGGTTCGTTGAACTTGGTTTATTACCTCACCTTTTCAAGAAACAGACTGGAGCGCATCCAAACAGGCGGTTACGGCAATTAGCAAAAAGGAGCGGTTGATCATTGATACGTAGAATTTATATTGTAGCTTAATATGACTAACGGAAGAATTGCAGGGAATTTGATCGGAGGTTATACCATGAAGAAACAGATCAAAGAGTGCTTGCTTAAAGAGTCTTTCTTGTTCGCATTTGTCATTTCCTTCGTATTGTTATTTCTACCATTTCATTCTGGCTCAGAAGAGAAGACTGACTATGAGATCCAAGCGGCATTAGGCAAGTTAGTGAACAGGGCCGTTCATTTAACTGAAGACACGGTTGATGTCCAACAACATGTCAGGCATTGGCCTAAGCCCGAATTTAGAAACAAGTGGTCTAAGCGAACGTACCAAATGCAAAACATTAAGGTCCGTGTTCGAAAGACCGAAGACCAGTCGCATCCTTATAAAGGGACGGTCTTTGGCACTTCCAGAATCAGAACCCAAGGCCCATTTAGTTCCAAAGAAAGAGCACTTTCTGCATACAACATGACCCAGAACCCGACGTTTAAACGGGCAGCATTTAAACTCACGTATCTGTTTGAAGATGACAAATGGGTGTTTGAGGAAGGATTGTTGGCGCCCTTTGATGCGGGGACAGGGCGTCAGGGCTCCTGGAAGCCTATATGGAGTCCTTACCATGGTGGAACAAGAGACAGGAGGGGGGGAATCATTTACGAGTACTGGGCCCCAAAATAAAAAAGGGGGACGCTGGTAAAAAAATAAGTTGACACCCAAAGAGCGATCTGGCAAATACCATCCATGCCAAGAAAAGCTCGACTTGACGCACCCGGTGTTTTGCATCACATCATGATTCGGGGCATAGAGCGTCGCAATGTATTCCTAAATGATAAGGATCGCGAGGATTTCCTTCAACGCCTTGCAAAACTCCTCCCCCA
>DAOVAK010000403.1 GCA_030671095.1 Deltaproteobacteria bacterium
TCTTTAATGTCTGTTAGAATGGCTGTGCGCGCTGGGCCATCAGCGCCTAACACTGCCGATGGTACACCGATAAGCATAATTGCAAGTAGAAAAACAACCTTTTTCATATGGCTACCCCCGTTTCCATAATCTATGTTTCGGAATTCTTAGTCTCACCCCTTCGATGCGGGTTCCCGATTTTGAATATTCCGATTCTAGATATCATTAACTATTTTTGCTTGGAGATCAAGAGGGAAGAATGGGGGATCTCTTTTTTTATGGGATGAAGCGTGGAAATCGGATCTTGGGAGAAAGGCCAGAAAGGGACGTAGGCCAATGAGAATTAAGACTTGAATATTTAATTCCTATCATATATATAGGCTTATGCCAGGCAGAGGCTTAAAGGTAAAAAGGAGGAGCCAATATAAGGGCGTAATTACAACAAAGGGTAAGGCATGAAAATCGATATCATAAAGAAAATAGACCGTATTGCGCTCTTGTTGGCGCTGATTGTCATGGTGTTCTCTGCTATCGCAGGGGCATTAAGCTACCAAAAGAGACATTCAGTCAGAATTAGAACAGGTTTAACCGATGATTTCCATGAGTACGTCAAACAAGAATATAGAAAAGAGATAGATAAGACACTGAAAGAGCTTGATAAGGTCTATGGAGCAATATTTGATTCCGATGTGCGCTATGCAAATAAAGGTTTGGGTCGCACAGGCCTCTATCAGGGAGAAGTTTTTGAATATAAATATTCTAAGCCCCATGTTTGGAGGGTCATGGCTGCAGGCTTTGTGCATGCCGTTTTGGGATTCGGGGTGACGCTACTTTTTATTCGCCTGATCGCGCGAGGCATGAGGCGCTTATTTCTGTACCTTGATAGTACGGGAAATCCCATTTGATGTTACCGTGTACACCCATGGGATACTCTGTTGACATCATGGCCGAATCAATAGTAAAGAACCGTGAATAAAATTGTGGAGGGAGAGCACAAATGGATATTCAGGAGATTACCCGGAGGGTCGAAAAGGAGAGCGTCGTTCTCCGTCAAATTACGGCAGAAATAGGAAAGGTCATTGTGGGCCAGAAACGCGTTGTTGAAAGGATGTTGACCGGCCTCTTGTGCGATGGTCATCTGCTTTTGGAAGGCGTTCCGGGGTTGGCCAAAACAACGGCCGTCAAAACCATCGCTGCGGTGATCAGAACCACGTTTCAGAGAATCCAGTTTACACCGGACCTCTTGCCGGCAGATATCCTGGGCACCCAGGTTTACCGGCCTGACACCGGCTCTTTTGAAATCAAGAAGGGTCCCATTTTTCACAACATCATCCTGGCAGATGAGATCAATCGGGCCCCGGCCAAGGTCCAGAGCGCCCTCCTGGAGGCCATGCAGGAACGGCAGGTGACCATAAGTGAGACGACTTTTCCTCTTGAATGGCCTTTCCTGGTATTTGCCACCCAGAATCCGATCGAGCAAGAGGGTACCTATCCCCTTCCCGAGGCCCAGATAGACCGTTTTATGTTGAAGATCAAGGTGGATTATCCCTCTCCTGATGAGGAAAAGGAGATTATGGATCGGGTTTACAGGGGGGTCACCGAAAATATAAACGGAGTGATAGAGGTCTCCCAGATTAAATCGGCCAAACAGACCATCCAGTCCATTCACATGGAAGAGAAAATCGTGGACTATATTGTGAGAATTGCCACCGCTTCCCGAAATCCCGAGGCCTTCGGACTGGCGGACATTGCACCCATGATCGCCTACGGGGCTTCACCCAGGGCCTCCATATGGCTCGGTCTGGCCTCACGTGCCCATGCATTTTTAAACGGCCGCGGTTATGTGACGCCCCAGGATGTAAAGTCCATGGCCCCGGATGTCCTCCGGCACCGGATTCTTTTGAGCTATGAGGCCGAGGCCGAAGAAAAGAGCACTGATGACCTCATAAAGGTGCTGCTGGAACGGATCGAGGTCCCCTGAAATGATCCCTGAGGAGGTACTCAAAAAGATTCAAAAGTTTCATTTTAGTACCAGGCGCCAGGCAAATGACCTGTTTGCGGGCCAGTACGAAAGTGCCTTTAAAGGACAGGGAATCGAATTCGCCGAGGTCCGAGAATACCAGATCGGCGACGATATCCGGACTATCGACTGGAACGTGTCCGCCCGTTTTGGCCGCCCCTTTGTGAAAGTTTTCAACGAGGAACGAGAACTGACAGTCATGCTCCTGTTAGACCTCTCCGGCTCTCACCTGTTCGGGACGAAAGTCAAATTCAAAAGAGAACTCCTGGCCGAGGTGGCAGGCATGCTGGCCTTCCTGGCCATAAGAACCAATGATAAAGTGGGAGCCATCCTGTTCAGTTCCCAGGTGGAAAAGTACATCCCCCCCAAAAAAGGGGCATCTCATGTGTGGCGGCTTATCAAGGAGATATTCACTTACCAGCCGCAGGACCTGTCCACCAATCTGGACGTGGTCCTTAACTATTTTAACCGGGTCGTAAAGCGTCATGCCATTGTTTTTCTGATCTCGGACTGCGTGGACACCGGTTTTGAGAAGTCCCTGAGATTGACTGCGAAGAAACACGATCTGGTTGTCATTCGGGTCTCCGACCCGGCGGAAGACCAGCTTCCTGATGTGGGCCTGGCCACCCTTCAAGACCCGGAGACAGGGCAGGTGGCCTTGATTAACACGCGAAGCAAAAGCCTGAGAGGGCGGTGGAGCAATTTACGGAAGGAGCAGAAAGCCTATCTCTCTGATCTCCTCAGAAAAGCAGGGGTTGACCTGGTGGAACTCTGGACGGACGGACCGGTGATAAAACCGCTGACAAGCCTTTTCGAGAAAAGAAGTAAGCGATGATGCGCCCTCTGACTCTCTTTATCCTATCTATCCTTATCTGGCCGTCTCTGTTGTGGTCCCAGGATGATATCGGGGATACCAGCCCGGGCTTGAGTGCGTCCGTCGACCAAAATGCGGCCAAGGTGGGGAGCATTGTTGTGCTCAGCATTGGCTATCGTCTTCCGGAAGGCGCGAGCCTGCCAGCAGACCCGGAAATCAAAGGCCTAGAAGATATGTCCGTGATAGATTTCCAAGTTAAGCCTGACAAAATCAGGATCAGGGTATTGATCGACCAACTGGATTCCTGGAAAACAGGGCCCATCTCCCTGAGCTATTTGGACAAAGAGGGGAATACCCGGACCCTCGCGACTGACCCGATCTCTCTGACGGTCCTGTCCAGCCTTGGGGAAGACGCCGAAGAGGCCCAACTGAAGCCCATCCAGGGCATTATTCCCACAAGAAACCTGATTTTGACTTACCTCTATCTGGCAGCCGGTCTATTTGGTGCCTCAATTATTACAGTGCTCGTGCTGATGTGGTGGTATAAGAGAGGCCGTCCCCATGAGGTATCGGTCATAATACCTGAAGATCCCCCGCACGTCCTGGCAAAGCGGGAGATTGAGGAACTGAATGCCCAGGGGCTTTTTGAAAAAGGCCATTTCAAGGCATTCTATTTTCGTTTTTCTGAAATCCTGAGGCGATATCTTGAAGCGCTCAGGGGTTTTCCGGCTGCGGAATTCACCACGGAAGAGATCGCCGCCTGCATCCGTGAGGAACAGGATCGAATGCTTCTTCCTATGCTGCAACAGGCAGACCTTGTCAAATTTGCAGATACAATCCCGACGGCAGACAGAAAAGAGCAAGAGGTCAGATGGGCCCTGACATATATTCAGGAAACCAGTCCGGATCAGGGGGCAGGCAATTTAGCGGATGGCCTCCAGGGAGTGGCACAATGATATTCCAATTTGCCTACCCGGTCCTTTTTGCCCTTCTGGCGGTGGTGGGAGGCTGGCTCCTTTTTAA
>DAOVAK010000712.1 GCA_030671095.1 Deltaproteobacteria bacterium
GATACGCCATACCATCCAAAGACGCCGCACGCCTTGCACTCCGTATACAACAGATCCTCGCTCACGAATGTGGGCTTTGCAACACCATCGATCCTTTAGCCGGCTCCTATTACGTGGAATCTCTCACATCCGAGATTGAGAAAAGAGCCTCTGAATATCTGAAAAAGATAGGCGACATGGGCGGGATGCTTGGGGCCATCGACAACGGTTTTGTGTATAAAGAAATTCAGGAAAGCAGCGTGAAATTTCAAAAGCGCGTTGACAGCGGCGAACGGATCATCGTGGGACTCAACAAATATGTCATGCCTGAAGAAGTGGGTATAGAAGAACAGGACATCTTCGAAGTGGATGCCAGGGTGGAAGATGTCCAAAAACAGAAGCTGGCGAGAGTCAAAGCAGAAAGAAATGATAAAGAGATCCGCAAGAGCCTCGACGAACTCGAGAAGGCCATTAATAGGGACGAGAATCTCATGCCCTATATAATTGAGGCGGTCAAATGCTATGCCACTGTTGGCGAGATCTGCGGGGTTATGAGAAAAAGGTGGGGCGAATTCAGGGCTCCCACTTATATCTAATTAAAATTGGAAGGAAAACATGGAACCGCGAAAGATAAGGGTGCTGATTGCCAAGGTGGGTCTGGACGGTCATGACCGCGGCGCAAAGGTGGTGGCACGCGCCTTGAAGGATTCAGGCATGGAGGTCATCTACACGGGCCATCGGCAAAGCATAGATCAGGTTGTCAATGCCGCCATTCAGGAGGATGTGGATGTCTTGGGCCTGAGTTTTCTTTCCGGCGATCACATGGTGCTGATACCCAAAGTGATGAAAAGGCTCAAAGACAAAAAGGTTGGAGACGTCATGGTGGTTGTCGGAGGCATTGTACTCAAACGTCAAGTCCCCGCGCTCATGGAAATGGGTGTTCAAAAGGTGTTCCTTCCAGGGATCCCTCCAGATGAGATCGTCCAGTATATCCAGGAAAAGGCGGCCCAATAGAAATAAAGAGTGAATCTGACAATAAAAGAAGGAGAAACAGTAATGATTATTGATGTTCATAGGCATTTAGTTGCTAAAGGAACGGTTCAGGGAGAATATATAAAAGGGGCCCAGAAGAGCTTCGCGATGATGTACCGAAAGGCACATAAAGTAGATATCAGTGATCGGGAGTTCACTGAAAAAATAGTCAGACCCCTTATTGATCCTGATGCGGATAACA
The DNA here is from genome assembly GCA_030671095.1 of Deltaproteobacteria bacterium. The sequence goes on from DAOVAK010000712.1 coordinate 1,214, forward strand.
TCATTGAGGAAATGGATGCGGCAGGTGTGGACAAAACCATTATTTTCGGCGTGGACTACGGATTGCTCTTCGGTGAAGCGCCCATGCATATGTTTGATCAGAACAAACTCTATGCAGATGCTGCCAAGAGGCATGAAGATCGGCTGATACCCTTTATGGCTATCGATCCGCGAAGAAAGGGGGCTCTGAAACATTGTGAACAGGCCTATCATGAGTGGGGGATGAAAGGGTTCAAGCTCCATGCCGGTGTAGGCTACATGCCGGATGACCCGGTCTGCTTTTGGGTCTACGAAAAAGCAGCAGAGTGGAATATACCGGTCATGGTGCATACGGGGGGGGCCCCGAACACCTACCTCCGATGGGAGAATTCCCGGCCAGCCTACTTCGCATCAGCAGCAGGCCGGTATCCAGAAGTGGACTTTATCTTCGCCCATTGCGGGGACGTGGGTTGGTGGCGAGAGGCGATCCAGGCGGCTGCCTGGCTGATAAATGTCTATGTGGATTTGTCATTGTGGCAAAAGCCTTACAAAAGATTGCCTAAAGCGCGTTTCTATCAGTGGCTGCGTGACATTATTGATCTTGCAGGAGCTGACAAGATCCTGTTCGCAACGGATGCGCCTTATCCAAACTTGATGTGTCCGTTGAAAGAGTGGGTCCAGGCATTCAAGGACCGGGAAACGGACCTTCAATTCACGGACGAGGAGATCAGTCTCATCCTGGGAGAGGCGGCCTGTAAGGTCCTAAGACTTTAAATGCAACAACCCGAAAATAGGTTGCCAATAATGACCAACAATCTAATGGGGAACAGGAGACAAGTGCATGGGAGATATTATAGATGTCATAACTAGCCGGAAAAGCATTAGGAGGTATAAGCCGAGTCCCGTCCCTGATGAGATGATCGATAAAATCCTTGAGGCCGCAAGATGGGCGCC
>DAOVAK010000778.1 GCA_030671095.1 Deltaproteobacteria bacterium
ATAGAGACCCCGAAATCGCCCTGGGCCACATTCATGAGCCAGATGCCGTATTGTACGGGAATCGGTTTATCCAGTCCGTATTGGGCTTTCAACTCTAAGATGTCCTGCTGAGTGGCCTGAGGAGGGAGCATCATGACGATGGGATTGCCGGGGATCACGCGCAAGATGACAAAGGCTATGATTGAAACCCCTAAAAGCGTCGTGACCATGTAAAACAATCGTTTGATGATGTACTTCAGGTTCATTGCTTAAAGTCCAAACCCTCGTCCCTCGGACGATTCATTCCCCACAGGTCCCTCCATCTCGCAGATTCAAAGGGCCCGGAAAGGGACAAGGAGAGAAATCTTTAAAATCCTGCTAATCATGTCTAATTCAATAAGCTTCAGAAAAGAGAATGGGATCTTCAAAGATCTGCTGCGCCTTGAAGATCCCACGAAAAAGCGGTTTATGGCAGGACCATTACATCACGCCCATTCCATGTAATAGGGCAGAATCCAGGCGTTTGAATAGGGTGTAAACTTTAGGTTCTTTTTATAAACAATTGGCATTTTGCGTTGATAAAGGGGTATGACCATTCCATGATTGATGATATACGACTCAGCGTTCTTGTATAGTTGCATTCTCTTTTCGTAGTCCCCCTCACCGAGCAAGGGCCCAATAAGCGCATCTACTTCCTCTGTATCCCATACCGAATGGGGAGAGGGTCCGAACATGGTGTGCCCCGTTGAATTTTCCGGGTCACCCGTGGCATTCCCCCATACATAGAAAGCAATAGGAGCTAATTGGTCAGCTGCGCGCAGTTCAAAATGTTTGGCAATATCGTAAACCTCAATTTTTGCGTCAATACCGACCTTTTTCCACATGCCCACCACCGCCTGAACCACCTCGAAATCCTTTGCAACAAAGCCGTTGGTGGTTTGGACAGTAAACTTGACCGGTTTTTTCTTGGAATACCCTGAGACACCCAGAAGCCTTGCGGCGGTTACGGGGTCGTAGGGTATACGCAGATCAGGGTTATAGGCAGCATATTCCGAACAATTCAACCCGTAAAGGGGAATCCCCATATCCTGTAGAACATATTTTACAATCGCCTCTCTGTCGATGGCCATAGTGGCTGCTAATCGAACATTCTCGTCAAGCATAGGTTCAATGTCATTGACAAAGAAATGCACCACATCTGAGACCGGTTGAGCCACGGTTTTTAAATTGGGGTTTTTCCCAAGTCGAGTAAACTCTTCAACAGGAACTTCAAAAGTCAGGTCAGAGCTGCCTGATTCGATTTCAGCAACCCTGGAGGTGGGTTCGGTAACGAACTTGAAGGTAACCTTTTTTATCTTGGCAGGACCTCTCCAGTAATCTTCAAAGGCCGTCAGCTTCAGGTGGCTGCCTTTGATATATTCTGCGATGGTATAGGGGCCGGACCCAATCGGTTTCCTTAAGAAACCCTCAAGACCAACCTTATCGAAATATTTCTTTGGGTACACGTGTGAGCCGAGAAAGCACAGCCAGGGAATGAGGGAAGGAAAAGGTCTCGACAGCTTGCAGCGAATGGAGTGTTTTCCAGTTACCTTGGTTTCTTCGATCGCGCCCCAAATAAATTGAAGAACCATGCCCTTACTTTTCATGCGATCAAAGGAGAATTTGACGTCTTCAGCAGTCAGCTCGTCTCCATTATGAAATCTCACCCCTTTCTGGATCTTTGCCTCGAAGCGCAGTTTGGCCTTATCTGTGTACCCATATTCGCTGAATATCTCTGGTATAATCGTTAGATTCGGTTTCTGGGTCGTGAACTGATCAAAGACACATTTCCATAAGCTTTGAGGG
>DAOVAK010000071.1 GCA_030671095.1 Deltaproteobacteria bacterium
GCCGTGCAAAAACTCTTGGCGGGCTGAGCGGGGTTCTCTGGAGGGGCCAAAAACCTTCCTAAAATTTTTCTCTCGGAAAATTTTAGATAACGCCCCCGGTCCCCGGGGGCTTCTAAGCCTCCCGAGGGCATTCGGGAGGCGCTTTATAAAATCCTGCAAGGGATTTTATTGACAGAACAAGGCGAAAGAGCTACCTCGCTTTGTGCGCCATACTTAAGGGCAGTGAGCAAATTTTTTGGCCCCTCCGGAGAATGCCGCTTAGCCCAGGCGCTTTTCAAATGGCTAAAGTATTACCCTCCATCTAGCTATGTTGAAATACGTCACCGTATTTGCGAATCGAAGCACTAAGCCGGGAAAACGGGCGCCAAGTCACAATAGTAAAACCGGTTCTCTCTGAATACAACTTCACCCACGCGAAAGATTACCCTCTTTTTAAAAGTGGGCCCTGAAAATACAAACGAATGAAATTCTCCATTCTCACCACAAGGATCAACGGCCGGAGGAATCTGGGCCAGGAATTTTTCGTCTATTTCTCTACCCACAAACTTCCTGTTGAGCACCTTCGAGTCTGTGGATGTGATAATGGCCCTGAAACCTAAGTTTATAAACTTGTTGGCCAGCTCAGTCGTATCCTTTTTCCACAGGGGGAAGATCCCCTTCATACCCACCTTTGACAATTGCTTTTCCCGAAATCTTCTCAGGTCTTCCAAAAAAATGTCTCCAAAGACCACGGCAGTCACACCCAATCTGGAAAAGCGGGTTAGCATCTCTTTCATTTTGTGGCCATACGCTTCATCAGAGGCATCCTTAGAAATGAATATGTTGTAAAGGGGAATGCCCAGGGATTCCGCCTGATTTTCCAATAGTACCCGTCGCACGCCGTGCATACTTATCCTGTCGTAGTCCTCTGTTATGGTCGTGATCAAAGAGACGATCTCAAGATCTTGTCTCTTCTTGATCTCATAAAGGGCGAGGGCGCTATCTTTACCTCCACTCCAAGAAACCAAGATTTTTTCCGTCATAGTGGGCACAAATCCTCCTGATTCCTATACTTTCCTATTCTGAGACGGCAAAGGCAATCCAAATCTAGTGCATATCCCATATACTTACGTGCTTTTGCGGATCACGACATTTTATGTGAAAAAGGACATCTGAAAACGGCTCGATCAGCGGACAATGCCATGATCAGAGCCTCTAATTGACAATTTAGTTTCAATAAATTAAAATATATAGAGGTAAACTTACTTAAGTTCTCCTAAGTCAATAAATATTAATCATTCTAAAATTTATAACTGGTTTGGGTACATTCTAGAGGGGCCAAGAGGGGATGTCTGCGGATCGGGGTAAGAACAAAGGTTCTACTCACAAACCATTAACAGATCTTGTGGGACGGTCTTCGCCTGAAGAGTGGAACCGCTATCCCGACAGGCGAAGTGGGAGCGAGAGACGCACCGGCAAGGAGCGACGAAGCGGCGAAGACCGTAGAATGGACTGGGCCTCTTCGGAAAGCTATCCTGAAAGACGGAGCGGTAAAGACCGTCGAGCTGGAGTAGAACGGCGAAGAGGGGAGGATCGACGAAAAAAGCAGATTCCCATAGATTTCCCCGATCGCCGAAGCGGTAAGGACAGAAGAAGCGGCCTCGACCGAAGAAGGGGCGAGCGCCGAAGGACCAAACCGAGAATCCCAATCTTCATCAAGCTTGCCACCCTATCCACACTGCTCATTCTCTTTGTTATTTCCGCCATCAGTTTCTCCATGCTGAAAAAACAAAAGGAGCAGTTTACGAGTCAGTTAATAGACTTAGGGAAGAGTATGGTTCGAATCGCCACCAAGAACGCCCCTGACAAGCTCTTAGGAGAAGAGGACATGGCCCTATTTCAGTTGGTCAATGACATCGCTGAAAACGAGCAGGTCGTGTATGCACTGGTTGTAGATAAGAAGAATATTATCAAGGCCCATAGTCGCATCGATGAAGTGAATAAGGCCTATTCACCGCCAAAAAATACACTCTTCATCCAAAAGGAGAGCGACATAAGCATAAGCACCATCACGCATGAGGGACAGGATCTCCTCTTTTTTGAGTCGCCTGTCACATACCACAAACTCAAGATAGGCGAAGTCCACATCGGCATCTCCCAAAAAAAGGTCCTTCAGAGTATTCGCGATGCGAAGATTTTCATTTTGGTTCTCACAACAATTATTACGTTGCTCGGGATTCTTTTCAGTCTCGGACTTAGTATGTATTTTTCGAACCCCATCAGAAAATTGGGTGAGACAACCCGGGCGCTAGGTATGGGCGATTTCAAGTACAGGGTAAGGATTGATCGCAATGATGAATTTGGAGATCTCGCTTACTCTTTTAACAGAATGGCTGAGGATCTGGAGCTCAAGGAGAAGATCAAGGATATATTTGGCCGGTATGTGACTCCAGAAGTGGTAGAGATGATCGTTAAAGACCCGGACAATCCACGTATCAAGGCCTCCAAGGTGAATGCCACAATCCTCTTCGTGGATATCCGAGGTTTTACGAGCTTATCTGAGGATATAGAACCGGAAAGGGTAACTGAGCTTCTGAACGAATATTTTACCCGGGTTACATATACGATCCTTAGGCACGGTGGACACTCGAACAAATTCGTGGGGGATGAGGCGATGGTCGTCTTTGGAGCACCAGTCCCCAACCCGCGGCATGCTGAGGACGCCGTCAAAGCGGCTCTGGATATCCAGGAGGAAATTGCCAGGCTGAATTTGGAAAAGAAGCAGGAGGACATTTCTTTTCAAGTGGGCATAGGGATAAATTCTGGTGAGATGGTGGGTGGGAGTCTGGGTCCAGAAAAGAGGATGGAATACACGGTTATCGGGGACAACGTCAATGTGGCTTCGCGGCTCACATCCATTGCGAAAGGTGGAGAAATCTTGATTAGCAAACAGACCTACGAGTCCATAGCTAAAAGGAAGCTAAAAGTGGAGGAGAAGGGGCAGGTCTCTGTCAAGGGAAGAAGAGGAGGGATAAAGACCTTTAAGGTGTTGAGTCTGGAAGGGGATCAGTATGGGCTTATCTAGGAATAGAGAATACGAAGAAGGATGGCGATCGATCCTTCTTTTTTTGATAGGAGGAGGGTTGCTCGTCCTGTGCGCATGCGCCACGGCATGGCCCACATCCGGCACCACTTCGCCTCCGGTTTCCGAAAAACCTCCAAGAGGAGAAGTATTTCGCTCAGACGACTATGTCGTCTATGTCATGGCGGGCGGGGAGACCCCTAAGACCCTGGCAAAAAGCTTTCTAGGGGATGCGAGGAAATCTTGGATCATTGAAGACGCCAATGAAGGTGTCTCCTTCAGAAGGGGCAAGGCGGTTGTCATTCCCCTGAAAGAAGAGAATAAAGGGGGACTAACAGGGAGGGGATATCAAGCAGTACCTGTTCTCACGTACCATCATTTTGGGAAAGATTGCACATCTCCCTATTGCATGCCCACAGCTCTCTTTGATCAGCAGATGAGATATTTGAGAGAGAACGGTTATAGGGTGATAACCCTGGGCAAGCTTCTTAATTTTGTGCAATATCGTCATGCCATACCCAAGAAATCCGTGGTTATCGCCATTGATGACGGCAACAGGTCTGCCTACAAGGTCGCCTATCCCATGTTAAAAAAGTATGGCTACACGGCGACACTTTTCATCTATACCGATTTCGTGGGCGTTTCCAAGGGTGCCATCACTTGGGACCAACTCAGGGAGATGAAGGCGGCTGGCTTTGAAATAGGCTCCCATACCAAATCCCATTCTGACCTCACAAAGCAAAGGGAAGGGGAGAGTAATGCGGCATATATGGCAAGGGTAAAAAGCGAGCTCCTTGTTTCCAAGCGCTTACTTGATAAAAAGCTGAGGCAGGATACCATCTATCTGGCATTTCCATACGGCCGTTACAATGAAAGGGTATTGGCCATTTCTGAACAGGTGGGTTATAAGCTCGGTTTTTCTGTGAGAAGAGGAGGCAATCCCTTCTTTGCAGATCCCCTCAGGTTGAAAAGGGATCAGATCTTGAAGAGGGAGATGGAGACCTTTGCCAAGAGGCTAAAAACCTTTTATGAGTTCTCGCTGAAGTAAAGACATGATCAGGAAGGGCCAACATTTCATCTATATGGTCGTCTTGATGACATCCCTGACGGGTTGTGCATCCCTTGGAGAGAATTATTCCCTGGGAATTTTTGAACCTCCAAAGGAGCGATTTTTAAAAGAGTCTCTCCGCAAGGGAAGAGCGTTTGAACAAAAGAGAGACATGGTTGCTGCCCGCAAACAGTATAAGCTTGCCATGACGGTGAATCCTTCGAGTCAGGAGGCCATGGAAGGCCATAGCCGGGTGAAACGTCAAATAGACAAGGCAGCAAAAAAGCACTATAAGACAGGCCTTAAATTCCACAAAGAAGGGAAGTACGGTCGTGCCAGGCAGGAATTCTTGATCGCGTTAAGGCTTCGGCCCGATTACCCGGAAGTGGTCAACATGCTCACTTCCAGAAAGCGAATTAAAATTAAAAGATACATTGTGCACACGATTAAACCTGGGGAAAGTCTATCAAAGGTGGCCGGGACGTACTATGGGGACCATCAAAAGTTCCCCATTATCGCCAGATACAACAATCTCACGGACGCCACTCGCGTTCATGAGGGGCAGGAGATCAAGGTTCCTCAGATTGAAGGTGTAGAATTTCTTGTTGGCAGGGAAACTGTAGAGACAGAAGAAACGGGGGTGGATTATTCAGGATTTTGGGATTGGGAAGCTGCCAGAGAGGGGGCAACTGGTGTCAAGGCACCTCAGGGGGAGCAAGAGCCTGATGAGCAGCTTGCCATCTATCGCGATCACGGCATCGACCTGTACTATAAGAAGCAGTACCAGGAAGCGCTTATCGCACTGAATTTGGCCCTGAATATGGAGCCGCATGATAAGACAACCCTAGAATATGCCCACAAATCCCATTTCGAAAACGCCAGGATCCTTTTTGACAACAGAGATTACCTGCAAGCCAAGCGTGAATTCGAGGCCTCTCTCAAATACAGCCGCGATTGCCAAGAGTGTGTTGCTTATGTGAAAAAGAGTGAAGACCTGTACAAAGAGATGCATTACAAAAGAGGCATGCAGTACTTTGGAAAGCAGCAGTTGAAGGGGGCCATTCAAGAGTGGGAACTGGTAAGGACTCGAGATCCCAATTACAAGAGGGTGGAGTATCTAATCAACAAGGCCGAGATCATATTGGAGAACATAGAGAAGATAAAACAGGAACAAAGGAAGGAACTGCAGGAATAGGAGACTAGCGCTTTCTTAGTCCCTCGATTCATAAATTCGATGACGTATTTATTCACTCGGGACTAAGTGCTGAGTGAGCATTTGCTTGAGTTTCAAAAATCAAAATACGTCACTTTATTTGCGAATCGAAGCACTTAGCAATACATAGACTGCGCCTGCACCTCCATCATAGGGTCTCGCGGTGGCAAAGGCGAGTACGATCTTCTTCACAGGCCCTCGGCTCAGCCAGAGGGGTAATCTTTCCTTTAAAACAGGAAGACTATCCGGAGAATTTAATCCCCGTCCATGAACGATGAGTAGGCATCTGAGCCCCAGTTTGTGGCTTTGAAGGAGAAAATTTTTCACTCTGGCCTCTGCCCCCTGTTGGGTGAGTCCATGGAGATCAATGTAGTCCTGGACCGGAAACTCTCCGTTTTTTAATTTCTTCATCAGCTTTCGACTGAAGCCCCTCACAGACCCTTCCATATACTCATCGGTTAAGGTTATGTCCAGTTCGATAGATCCCTTAACCAAGTCAGAAAGGTGGTTCAGGGCTTCCTGTTCATCGTCCGGCGTAGGGTGGGCAGACCTGATATTGCTTCCAGGGGTTGGAACTATTTTTCTTTTGTTTTCAGGCAGGGGGGTCACATCTGACATGGCTTCCAGGAAAGATTGTTCGTCGTCTGGTTTTGCCTCATCTATTTGGGGTCGCTCAGATTCAGATTCCTTTTTTGCCTTCTGAGAACGCTTGACCTTTCGGTCGAGACCTTTGAAAGCCGGGTTAAAGAGATCCTCTTCTTTTCTCATGGTTCTATCTCAAAAAGAACAGCTTTTCCCCTTAGGGTGGCAACTCATTCAGCCGGAAGTATGCGTTAAGCGACAAAATCTCTCACGCATTGCGGCACTTGGCGATTTTATAGCTTGAATTTTTCCTGAAAAATTCATTATAACAAAACCCTCATATATTATAAACAGGGTTAAAAGGACCCAAATCCACCGTCAATTTTAGGTGTCAACACTGAAATCAGCAGGTTATGCAGTATTCCTGATCACCAGCAAGGTATTAGATGTAAGGCGCCGAGGAGCGACGACTGAGGCGTATGGACCAGTACGCCGCAAGGAGGAGCGATCGAAGGCAACGCAGCAGATGATGCCTTGATGGTGGATCAGGGAAGGACTGCTTTGTTTCACAAACTGCAAGTGACCCCAGTGAAATAGTCCCGCAAAAGCGGGCCCCAGTGGAATAGGCTGACGCATTCCACAGGGTAAAAATTTCACGGGGCAAGCAAATGACCAATAACGAATGACCAATTTCTGGAGAGATTATGCCGAGGATTGATGATTATAAGCAGGCGCTGGCACTGGGGAGAAAGGACCTGGCAGATAAGAATCCTGATCTTCTGGCAAGTCGTTCCGGTGCAGTGATCCAAAGGGATAAACAAGGGAATACCTCCTTTTCTCTGAATTTCTTAAACAGAGAGATCATCCTTTCCTGGCCTGAACTGGCGTTTGCCCAAAAAGTCTCGGACAAGGAACTTCCCATTCAGCAGCAGATCCTGCTCCTTCATTATCTTCACGGAGCATGGTCCTCAGGCGGAGCGGACATCACGGGGGAATGGATCTCTTTTCAGGAGGTGCCTGATGGGAAATTTTATCTAGATGCCTTCCAAAGGCGGGCAAAAAATCCAATGGTTCAAGCGTTTGGACACCGCCCCGAACTTCTTGTAAAGCTGGCCGGAGAGGCCTTCGGGGCAGAACCCTCAGATCAAGGCGACGTTTCAGTCCTGGTCAAGGCCCTGCCTTTGGTGCCGGTGGCCTTGATCATTTGGAAAGGAGACGAGGAATTTCCCCCTGAAGGAAATATCCTTTTTGATCGAAACATCCTTAAGATGTTATCAGCTGAGGACATTGCTTGGCTTTCGGGGATGGTTGTGTATCCAATGATGGGCAAGGCAAAGTAAGGAGGGGAAAATGCCCCCAGCCCTTTAGGAAAGAGGGGATATTTAACTCCCAGAAGCTTCCCCCTTTTTTAAAGGGAACGAAGGGATTTTTTAGAGAGGAGATACTATGTCAAATGAGAATCCGCTAGTCGGCGTCGTTATGGGCAGCACATCGGATGGTGATGCCATGGAAGGCTGCATTGAAGTATTGAAGGAACTCATGATTCCGCATGAGGTGCGGGTAATTTCTGCACACAGGACACCAGAGCGTACAAGGCAGTATGCTGAATCGGCTGCTGAGCGTGGTCTTGAGGTCATTATAGCGGGGGCAGGTTGGGCCGCCCACTTGGCTGGATTTATCGCTGCACATACAACCCTACCCGTGATCGGTATCCCCATAGATTCCTCACCACTTCAAGGTATGGATGCCCTTTTGTCCACGGTGCAAATGCCTCCAGGCATACCGGTCGCTACGGTCGCCTTGGGCAAAGGAGGGGCAAAGAATGCCGCTGTTTTGGCGGCGCAGATATTGGCCCTGAAATATGCTCCCGTTGCCGAGAAGTTAAAGACCTATCGTGAAGGGCTGACACAAGAGGCGATCGAAAAGGCAGAGGATTTTGAGAAACAGCAAAAAAGCTAAATCCCAAATACCAAATTTCGTAATACTTTAGCCCTTTGAAAAGCCCCTTGGGCTAAGCGGCATTCTCTGGAGGGGCCAAAAAATTTGTCCGCTGCCCTTAAGTATGGCGCACAAAGCGCGAGAGCTCTGAGAGCGATGTTCTGCCACCCTTGAACTTGGCTTGGTCAATATATGGACGGCCAATGTGCGCAGGCGTGAAGGCAACGAAGGCCGTCGAAGAAAACCGGCAGAGGAGGCCTCGTTTTTGGCCGCTCCAGAGAACCCCGCTCAGCCCATCAACGGGTTTTTGCCTGGCCGTTTCAATGGGCTAAAATGTTACCAAATTTCAAAATCCAATGGAACTTGGGATTTGGTCATTGGGATTTCAAATCATTCGCTTGATGCTTATAAAACTTGATACAGAAGATAATCTAAAGATTGGACTCAAAAAGGCCGCCGATAGCATCCTCTCTGGTGGTCTGGTTGGGATTCCAACAGAGTCCTATTATGGCCTGGCCGTCAATCCCACAGATGTCAAAGCCATACAGCGTCTCTTTCATGTCAAAAAGAGGAGAGGCGACCAGCCTATTCTGATCTTAATTCCATCCATGAAGCTTCTAGATCAATATGTGATCCACGTATCCGAAATCGCCCGTCTACTGATGAACGAATTCTGGCCTGGTGGCCTTACCCTCATATTCGAGGCAAAACCCAACCTCCCCCGAGAACTGACGGCAGGCACGGGGAAAATAGGTGTCCGACTCTCCAGCCATCCCATAGCCACGGCACTGGCCCAAGCCGTGGGTACGCCGATTACGGGGACGAGTGCCAATATTTCTGGTCAGCCGGCCTGCTCCAGTGCAAAAGAGGTCCTTCATGGCCTGGGCGACAAAGTGGACCTCATACTGGACGGGGGAGAGACTGCGGGGGGCAAAGGATCTACAGTTCTGGATGTGACTATGGATCCGCCTGCTGTTTTGAGGGAGGGGATGGTGAGTCGGGAACAAATTAAGAAGTGCCTAAAGTGACCTAAAGTGCCTAAAGTGAACTAAAGTGAACTAAAGTGACTAAAGTGTCTAAAGTGACTAAAGTGTCTAAAGTAGGGCAATCTGAAAACCCTCACACTTGTCTCCACGATCGTCAGGACATCATCCTCTGCTTCCTAAAAAGATCTATTTGCCCTCAAATGTGGGCCTTCCCTTGCCCACGCTCTTTAACCCCGTGAGGGCATCCTCGGTTGAGAAGATTTCCTCTAGGTGGGCCAGCTCTTCCTTAACCGCCTCTTTTAGGGGAAGTTCATACCCGTCATCAACAATTTGGTTAGCCAGACGGAGCGCGATGGGTGCCTTTTTGGCTATCATTTTGGCCGCCTTGGCTGCTATGGGATCGTCGCTTTCCAGGTA
>DAOVAK010000480.1 GCA_030671095.1 Deltaproteobacteria bacterium
AGGGTTTCATGGAAGATCCATGGCTTTATTTCCTGCACGGCTGCAGTAAATATCTCCTGATCGGCCTTGGTCATGGCATTCCACTTCTTGAGGTTCATCGTCACGTTTTCGATATTGTTACTAAAACCCGAATCCATAATATATGGACCTACCTCATAGAGCTTCAGGCCGTAAACGATATCGTAAATCAACATATACCCATCGATCACACCTCTCTGAAGAGCGAGATACAGTTCGCTTGGCGGCATGAACACGGGGCTCGCTCCCCACATTTTCGCTAATGTGGATTGCCAGCGACCGGCGAGTCGCATCTTTTCTCCCTTCCAGTCCTCTGGCCGCTTCAGGAATTTGGTTTTGTGAGGAAAAATAGTGCTGCCAGGTAACTGGATTACGACATGGTGAATCCCCTTCCGTTCAAAGAGCTTAGTCAGAAGTGGCTCGACGGCCTCTTGCATCTCTAGGAACCTGTTGATCTCATAAGCTCCATAAATCTCGAAGATGCTGAGCTCAGGAATCTTACCTGTAACAAAGGATACCGGCCCCGTGGAGATATCGGCAATTCCCCTGGCAACAGCATCGACATATTGAGGTTTCGTGATAAGGGACGCACCATAGAAGTACTTGAATTCGATCCTTCCATTGGTTCTCTCCCCAACCATATCTCCCAGGCGTTTGATAGCCTTAGCCTTCATGTCGCCCGGAGGATTAGCAATCCCACACTTCAGGATCATGGGATCTTTCTCGCTGTAAGCGAACGCTGATCCCGAAAATGCCAGCGTCACACACACAGCACCGGCAACCAGCAATGCCGCAACATAACCTTTTCTTCTCATCTCGTTTCCTCCTTTTGTTAAGGGTTACAAGCTTAAGGTCTCCCCAAGCCTTGTTGTTTGTTTGCCAAGCCTCACCGTGGCTCAACGGATCTTCAAAAGCGTCTTGGCGTTTCCCCCCAAAATCTTCTCTTTCTCCTCTGGGGGAATATACATCGATGTAACGCCGGCTAGGTTTTCTCTAATGAAATCTTCACCTGCCTCTGCGCCAAATGGATAGTCTGAGCCATACAGCATCCGATCAGCGCCAAAAAATGCATACCCGCAGGGAAAGGCGCCCAACGTTCCGTCGACAGCCGTATCTCCATATATATTACCCCAGTATTCAGAAATGTGCCTCGGCAGCTTATCGCTCAGGAACTTGTTGAAATTTTGCTCGATTCTACGAACAAAGAAGGGGAAATAGTTACCCAGATGGTGGGTCACGATCTTCATGGTGGGGAACCGATCGATGACTCCTCCGAAAATAAGCCTCCAAACCGCCTGGGTGCTGTCATAGTCCCACCCGAACACGTGCAGGAATCGCCAGGCATTCTCCATATCCATCAGCGGGGAGCACTCCCAATGTGTTCCATGCAGGAGAATTGGCAGGTCGTGCTCAACTACTTTCTCATAGAAGGGGAAGAACTCGGGGGAATCCAATCCCTTTCCGTTCTGACTTGACGAGATGGTGACTCCACGGCAGTCCAGTTCATTGAGACTCCGTTCAAGCTCCTCCATGGTGCTCTTCATATCCACAAGATGAAAGATACAGATGTTCACGAACTTGTCGGGGTATGCCTTGCACAGGGCATAGTTGTCTTGATTAGATAACCGGCATACCTCTGTGGCATCTTCATCAGTGAGACCAAGAAGGACGGGCGTTGTTTGACAGAGTGCCTGTACATCAATCCCGTACTTTTCCATGAGCGCCAGTCGAACTTCAGGATCGGCATTCTGCGGAGGATAGGGGAATTCCTTACCCTCCCCATAGTATTTCGTCTTTTCAAGGATCTTACCGACAGACTTGGATATGTGGTGACAATAGACATCAATTACCATGCTTGCTGCCCTCCTTTACAAGTTTGATTACTTGACGTTTATCCTAAAAATCCCAGGGGAAAGCGCATACGCTCTCTGCCAGAAAGGAATAGTTTCCAATCGAAAACTGCCTTTTTGATGATCTCGTTTTCGCTATAGGCAGGCAAGAAGCCAAGTCGCTAATTTCAATAAGAGCAGCAGGATTCTCTATCTCCTTCGGGGAGAAAGAATTTCAAAGCCGAGTCTTTCCTGTATGGTCCCCATGATACCCTTAGGAGCAACCAGGATGACCATAATCGCTATCGCCCCCAATATAAGTAGACTCACTGAGATATATTCGGACAACCACTGCGATAGAAGCACGTAAATAAAGGCTCCAACGATCGGTCCTTCAATAGTGCCAATCCCCCCAATGACAACAATAAACACCAGTTTCACCGTCCAATCAATGGAAAATGCCTTATAGGGCTGGATAAATACCTGGAACGTATATAAAACCCCCGCCGTGAGTCCTGTAACGAGGGCTGCGATCAAGAAGCAGAAAAGCTTTGAACGAAACACTTCTACCCCCATGGTGCTTGAGACTGCCTCATCATCTCGCATGGCCATCAGGCCGAGGCCTATCTTTGAGCGCAGAATCCCATAGACCAGAACAACGGCACCGACCCCGATGATAAGAGCGCCATAATAGAGCGCCGTAATAGAGGGCGGATGTTCTGGTTTTATGAAAAGCCCCTGTGCATACTTGACGTATTTCCATTGCCCAAACCAGAGCAGCAGCGCCTCGGCAAAGATCCACGTTCCAATGCCGAAGTACACCCCTTTCATCCGAAAGATGAACAGTGACATGAATAGGGCAAGCAAAGCGGATAGAATACCGCCTATAAGAACGCTCACCCAAATGTTGACGCCGTAATAGTTCGTCACGACCGCTACGGTGTACCCGCTGAAACCGATAAAGGCCTGCTGACCCAGCGACAGCAGGCCGGAATAGCCGATCAGCAAATTCCACATCTGTCCAAGTGCCAAATAGAGGCAAAACAACATGCAAAAGAAGACGACGTAGTCAGAGCCCCAGACAGGGGCAGTGGCAAGTGCCAGTACCAAAAACCCCAAGACATACCATCGTGATTTATAAACGAGTTTTCCCATAATCACCTACACTGTCCCAAATATTCCCTGAGGTCTGAATGCCAGGACAACCAGCAACACTACGTAACCACTGAGCAGTTGGTAGCCGGGTCCGAGAAAGTGGGCACCCATAAGCTGGGCCATAGCCAGAATAAATCCACCAACAAAACACCCCTTCATACTGCCAAAGCCACCGATGACGATAACTCCAAAGGCAACGATAAGATACTGAGGCCCCGTATGCGGGTAAAAGGTAAAGGTGGTGCCGATGAGTACGCCCGCAATG
>DAOVAK010000806.1 GCA_030671095.1 Deltaproteobacteria bacterium
ATGAGATTGCCGCGTCGCTTCGCTCCTCGCAATGACACTTGGTCTGCGCACCACGCAAAAACAGGTAAGGCTTTAAGCGACGTTTTGGAGCTTTTTTTGTAAGGCTTCGGTAAACTCTCGTTCTACTTTTTTAGCCTTAGCCTTCATTATCCTGTCTCCAAACATAGCCAGTTTCCCGACTATGTTCGCTTTACAACTGTAGGAAACCTCCACTTCACCGGCTGCATTCTCTTTTAGATCTATGCTGGTTCTCTGAACGAAACGGCCGGCCTTGCCAATATCCTCCCCTTCTCCCTCCATCTCCAGATGTGTTGGAGGTTCCATTTTCGTCAGGACGTTTTTAAATTTAAACCGTACGGAAATCGGGCCGACTTTTTGCTTGACCGTACAGTCGTAGGTTCTCTCATCGAGGCGTTCTATCTTCTCTGCCCCTGGTACGCATTCACGCAAGGTTTCAGGGTCCAACAGAGTGTCCCACAGCTTTTGAATGGGTGCCTTTAAAGTCAAATGTCCTTCGATTATCACCTTCCCCTCCTCAATCTCATATCATATTAATATTAAGACTCGTCTTCCACCTTCTCTGCTTCTTTTTTCAGCAGATTGGCCAGAGTCTTATAACCCTTATTGCCGGGTTCCATAGTCTGGATGAGCAAGAGTTCAATAAAGTTGAGCCCCTTTGAATCTACCCAATCCTTGTGGGCCTGGTCACTGGTTCCAAACACATGCCGGGCTAGATCCATAGTGTCTGCCCTGAGCTTTTCACATACTGGACATTTGTAACCCATAACAGGCCTCCTTATTTTTCTTTTTTCTTATTTTTCTCTCTCAGTGCTTCCAGCACCTTCTCCGGCGTAATGGGAAGGTCCTTAATACTGACTCCGGCGGCATGATATACTGCATTACCCAGAGCACCCGCTGTCGGATTTGTGAGACCTTCGCCTGCTTCCTTTGCCCCGAACGGCCCTTCAGGTTCGTAGGTCTCCACCTCAACCACTTCTGTTTCAGGCATTTCTGTAGCCCGAAGGAGCTTGTAGTCCACAAGATTCGGATTCAGGATCTTTCCCTCATCCATAGGCAGATCCTCTGTAAAACCGTACCCTGCCGCCATAGCGATGGCTCCTTCCAGCTGCCCTTTAACTCCTAATGGATTGATGACCTGTCCGCAGTCATGCGCCGTCGCACAATGTTTAAGCGTTATTTTTCCGGTCTCTGGCTCGACTTCCACTTCAACCGCCTGTACTCCAAAACTGTATGCCGGTGATATCATCCCTTTGCGGTGCGGGGTATAATGTCCCCTGGTGATAATAGGCTGGCCGTCCTTTCCCCGGATAGCATCCTTAACGACGTCAAAATACGAAAGGCCTCTCTCGGGCCGGGCTATGAGGTGTATCCATCGATCCTTGATATCCAGGTCATATACGATATTCGGCGCCATCTTTGCCACTGCGAACTCCATGATCTGCCGTTTGGCTTCGGATGCAGCCATCTTGACAGCATTACCCTGCATCAATGTCTCCCGGCTTCCCCATGCACCCAGGTCTACCGGACATTTGTCTGTATCACCCATGTGAAGCCGGATGTCCTCGACATGAACTCCCATCTCCTCAGCGCAGATCATGGCCATTGTGGTA